>NZAJ01000008.1 GCA_002687495.1 Micavibrio sp.
CCTTACTTCACAACCTGTTGGTCGTTTACAAAGTAGCCGACAGGTTTTTAGACGGATGGGGGTATTTTGAGGGTACAAAGCCTGTTTTCACAGAAATGATGGACTGAGCTTGTGAACAGGTTGCACCCGAAAACGGCACGGAAACTGGGGTTTTAGGCATTAAAAAACCGCTCATAACTGGCGTTAGAACGGTTCGTAATTAGTAAATTGGTTGCGGGACTAGGATTTGAACCTACGACCTTCAGGTTATGAGACGCAAACCAAATCTCTTTAACACATTGAAAATACTAAAATTCTTCTTACATTTTCATTATGTGTGTAAGTAAGTGTGTAAGTCAAGCCCTTCCGGTTTTCGTCCTGAGGGTCATACATAATTCATTCCATAGAAATTTCTTATTGATATTTTGACGAGAATATAGGAATATATTCAACATAAACGCCACAGGTGCAACTTTCGCCCTGCGGCGTTTTTTTATGCGCAAAATCAACTTTTAAAATTCTTCGAGAACAATATGAATATCAAATTAAACAAGCCGTTCGCGGCAAACTCCGCCATGGACGAATTCGACGTAAAGCAAATAAAAAAGGCTTTAAACCGTCTTGGGTATTACAAGCCATACGAAAAGATAGGAATTACCGGTATTCCGGATGCCGGCGTTTTTGCAGCCCTTAAATCATTTCAGCAGGATCATGGATTACAAGCCACCGGCTCCGCAAAACCCAGTGATGAAACCATCCCAAAGCTGAGTAGTGAAGCAAGCCAAAAGAAAAGCAGGAAATATATTTGGCGAACAGTCGGTGACAGCAAAGTTCGTAGCAGTTATGCAACATTGGAAGGAACTGTGCGCAACCTTTCCGACTCACCCGATCCAGGAGAAGAATTTAATTGTAGTTGCTGGGCTGAGTTTATAGATGAACAAGACACAAAGAAAAATTGCGAGAGTGAGAGAAGAAGAAAAGACGAGGCTCAGCGTAAAGTAAGAGAATTGAGCGAACGATTTAATGATCTTGTAATACGTTTGCAGCAGTTAATTGATGAAGGTAAGGGGCTTGTGGCTAGTGCTCGATAAAGTTTGGGAGCCCGTATTGTGACCTTTATTTTAACATTACCGTTTGATCGGCTGGGTTTCTTGGGTGAGTTGTTACAGCGATATTTTGAGGGTATTATTAGCAATGAGCTAATAGGAAATGCTGAAGATTTTATGAGGCAATATTGGATTGTTAAACAAAAGGCTGAATATATTATGGGGCAAAGAGATATCGTATTTGCTCAACTTCAAAGAGCCGCGGAAGAGCTTGAAGAAGCAGAGCAACGATTCAAAGAGTGCATGGATGAATTTGATTAAATACAGAAATTTTGAATGGAATAGCTTTTTTAAAAAAGCATTCAAATTCATTTTAGGAATTATTTTCTTTTTAATAGCAATTATTATTTTCTTATTCATAGTATCTGATCTCTGGCTGGATAGCCTAGAGATGGATTTAGAAAACATGATGTCTCTTGAACATTTTGATGATGTAAAAAAGTAATTGATGCGTTTATTATTCGATCTTACAAATCAAAACATTCCTGATATTTCAAGGCTGCAGTATATCCCTGATTTCATCACAAGAGAAGAAGAGCAAACACTCATCAGCAATATTGACGCGCAGCCATGGCTGAATGATTTAAAACGCCGCGTGCAGCATTACGGCTATCGTTACGATTATAAAGCTCGTTCCGTAACAAGCGATGCGTATCTCGGAGAGTTACCGGAATGGATAGAGCCTATTTCCAAGCGCCTGTACGACCAAAAACTATTCAACAAGTTACCTGACCAAGCCATTCTAAACGAATATCAAGCTGGGCAAGGCATATCGGCGCATATTGATTGCGTCCCCTGCTTTGGCGATACCATCGCCTCTTTGAGCTTAGGTTCTGGTGCAATGATGCAATTTACACATTCACAATCAGTCGAGCGGCAAGAGCTTTATTTGCAAGAACGCAGCCTAATCGTTCTTTCGGGCGCAGCGCGTTATGAATGGACGCACGCAATCCCCGCAAGAAAATCAGACGTTTTTCAAGGTTTCAAAGTCGAGCGCACACGGCGCTTATCTCTAACCTTCCGCACAATGAATATTGATTAAATCTGCCTATGCCCCTCAGGCTCTTGGCCTGAGGGGCATAGGCGGCTGTAGGCTAATGTACATTTACGCGACCCCCTGATGTACAAATTTACGGATTTCAAAAAGTATCGTCCAATCTAGGATTTAATCCCAGATTGGACGAAACGATAACGTTTATAATTCCACCTATATACTTTGGATTCTAGTTTTTATTGCTTTCTTAACTGACAGATGTATCTCTTCGGGAAAGTCGGAAGGCAGTTTTTCTTCAACCGATTGCATAGCCTTTTCAGCCGAACCCGCGATTTCATCAAGAGCCTCTTTTGCGATATATTCCGGCAATCCTGCTTTTTGTACTGTCTGCAAAAAATGCCGCCCTTGTATCTCTGCCATTTTATAATGGTTGTTAGTGCCAACGGACATTGCCATCTTCATTTCTTTTTTCTGCAATTTATGCGCGTCAAAAAACGGCTGCGCTGTTAGAACATCATAAAATGGTGTAAGAACAAAACGTCCACCTTGATCTAAATAAATACTGAAATTTTTTCCATGCCCGTCCGTTGCACCAATCAGCCAGAAGATTATCTGCGCCTTTAAAAAATCTTTTTGATCTTCTGCGGGTTGGTCACTCCCTTTTAACAGGTTTAAAATCTCAACCATACTTGGTTGCTTTTCATTTGTAGGACGATTATCACTTTGATATTTCCGGCTCGGTGGGATAGATAAAGCCTGACAACAGTCCTCTTGCGGAATACGCAGCAAAGTTCCGCTTTCTGTCCATGCACGGTCAAAGCGCTCGATCACCAAAGATTTTGTTTTACCAAAAGTTTTAATCTCGGCTTTATTAACAGGAAGCCCAAAAGCCTCCATGACCGCCAAGCCATAAAATTCATTTTCAACGCTATTTGATAAATCAACCCCGTTTGGCAGTTCTCCAATCTGAGTTTTGAAAATATGCGTTGTTGGCGTTACACCTGACGGACGCAGCCATTTACCCTTGTGCAGCAAAAGAGCTGTTTTTTCTTGCGCCCCTGCAACAGAAATCCGAAAGTCATGTTCCTTATCCAAACCTAACGGTACACGCGCAAGATTATTCAAGAGGCTTTCAATTTCTTCGTCATTAATTGCCTCGCCCTGAATAGAATTTAAATCTGAAAAATCTACATCTGCGTTTTCAGGGAAAAATTGCAAAGCACCTACACAGTCGCGGCCAATTTGCGTCAAAAGACTGTAAGCATCCGTTCCATCCGCCCCGACTTTTTCAGCTACACGCGACCGTAAAGCATCAGAATCCGGTAAAAGGTTTTCAAAGACAGCTAAGACAGGCGCACCTTTATAAGCATCTTCTCGCAAGGGCAAGGATAAAGAAACCGGATAAGCACGCTCATTTGAAAGCCACTCGTCAACATAGATGAACTCAACCGCTCCACTTGGCTGCTTAGATAGGTAGCCAACAATTTCACCGTTTTGAAATACGCTTAAGCGCGGATGGGTTTTAGTCCTCGCCATCAGGAATGCCTCTCGCTGCACGTGTAACCTTATTATCAGGATACAGTCCCATAGCCGCCATTTTAACTTTGTTTACACGTGGGTGTATTTGCAGTTCCAAATTAAGCACAGCTAGCACCGCCAAAATTGTTTCCAGTTTAGTTGCTGAATTTCCATTTTCAATAAGGGATATGGTTTCCTGACGAAGCCCTGCCTTTTCACCTAAATCAGATTGACTCATCCCGTTCTTCTTGCGGGCGCGGCGAATGGCATTTCCAAGCTGTTCAGGACTACGTGCTAATTCAGACATAATCGACTCCTTCGCCATTATTATGCGCCAAATCGCATAAAACGTCAATATCGGAATTGGCACATAAAATAGATTTATGCGTCAAAACGCATAAAATGAAATTATCGGATATAACACATACCTGATTTCATACCCGATTATACCTGATACTCAAAAACCAATAAGACAAAAAAACCTAAGTATATTCGACAAAAAAGTATTGTTTATCAATTACTTAGCGCAAAACCACACCACACTAAAATACACATATTGACCATGAAAATGCCTAAGAATCAGCGCCTATACTTTTAAATATTTATTACGATTTGTTGTCTGGAAATGTGCCATGAGTGTGCCACGGCTTAATTTTCAAAATCTCAAAAACGCTGTAAGTCTTAGTGAGATTGGTTGCGGGAGTAGGATTTGAACCTACGACCTTCAGGTTATGAGCCTGACGAGCTACCGGGCTGCTCCATCCCGCGCCACCGAATGTGTGGTTATAGACCCTCAACTTTATTAAATCAAGGCTTATTATAAGATTTTATCGCCAAAAACTAAGAAAGGCGCTTACAACATTCAAATACAGCTCAAAACGCGCGCAATGAATTGACAAACACGCTCAAACTACCATATAGCTGATAAAGTAAACTCACAGGCGGTGCTATATTATTAAGGCTGAGATTATACGCCCTGAGACAACCTGATGCGGATAATGCCGCCGTAGGAATAGTGAGAGATTAAGCCATGAGCAGCACGCAAAACCAGCAAAAAATTGCCATTATTGGCGCAGGTATACTTGGCCTACTCACAGCCTACCGATTAAAAGATGAGAACATACAACTAGACCTTTATGATCAAGGCGGATTTCCAGCTCCTTGTGCAAGCTATGTCGCCGGAGGCATGCTCGCGCCCTATAGCGAAATAGAGCATATGCAACCTGAATGGGTTCAAGCGAGCCTAGACGCCATTCAATATTGGCAAGAATTCGCTAAAAACTCTAAGACAGATCTTGATTTCGCTCAAAATGGCAGCATCATGATCGCTCATGCACCAGATCGCTACATATTAGAGCGCTTTAAAGACCATATAAGCCACGCCGCACCACAAGCTGGACAAAACGTAAATATAAAAGACTATGAGCCAATGCTTAAAGAGCGTTTTCATGATGGCTTATTTCTTCATCAAGAAGCGCACATCAACCCAAGGCATGTAATGGATGAAATCATTTCCACATTACAAGAACATGAACACATACAGCTCTTTAAAAAGGCACATACACCTTCAGAGCTAAGCGACAAATATGATCATATCATTGATTGCAGAGGCATGAATGCACAAAATGACCTCGCTAATTTAAGAAGCGTAAAAGGCGAGCTAGCCATCGTACGCAATCCAGAGTTCCAGCTATCAAGACCTGTACGTCTCATGCATCCGCGCTATCCACTTTATATCGTTCCCAGAAAAGATAATATTTTCATGATCGGCGCAACACAAATTGAAAGCGACGGCCAAGGCGTCAGCTTAAAAAGTACAATGGAGCTTCTAAGCGCATTATACTCACTACACCCTTCTTTTGGCGAAGCTGAGATCATCGAGATAAAAGACGGCCTAAGGCCATCACTACCTGATAACTTGCCACAGATTTTCGTAGAAGATAACATCATACGTCTTAATGGATCTTTCCGTCATGGCTATTTACTGGCCCCCATAATGGCGGGCGCTGCCATAGATTTTATAATGATGCGTGACAACGCACATATTAACATACTGACCAAAGGAGAAATCCATGAAAATCACACTCAACGGCAAAGCCTTAAACTTAGAGGCGCCGCTTAATCTTTATGACGTCATCGAACAGCAAGGCTATGTTGAAATGCTAATTGCTGTGGCAAGAAATGGAGAATTTGTTCCCAAAACAAATTACAAAGATACGGATCTGCAAGACGGCGATGATTTAGAAATCGTTTCTCCGCAACAAGGCGGCTAAGCATAAATTATAAGAGTTTTTTATGATGAACACAGAAATTGAAATTGCAGGGCAGAAGTTAGCTTCCAGACTTTTTTTAGGCACCGCAGGCTATCCGTCTCCTGATATCCTAGCCCAAGCCATCAAAGCTTCAAATCCTGGCCTTATTACAGTCTCCTTAAGAAGGGAAAATGCTGCAGGAAAAGGGCAAAAATTCTGGGATATTCTAAAGGATTTCAACATACCCATCCTGCCTAATACAGCTGGCTGCTATAGTGCAAAAGAAGCCATAACAACTGCAGAAATGGCCCGCGAAGTTTTCGGCACAAACTGGATTAAACTTGAGGTAATAGGCGATGACTATACATTACAGCCAAATCCTTTTACTCTTCTAGAAACGGCAAAAGAGCTCATCAAGAGAGATTTTGAAGTCTTCCCTTACATGACTGATGATGCAATCCTCGCAGATGAACTTACAAAAGAAGGCTGCAGCATTTTAATGCCATGGGGAGCCCCTATCGGCTCAGGCAGAGGTCTAAATAATCCTTACGCTTTAAAGACTTTGCGTGAGCGCTACCCAAATTCCAAACTCGTTGTTGATGCAGGTATCGGCGCACCAAGCCATGCAGCAGCAGCAATGGAGATGGGCTATGATGCAGTTTTACTCAACACCGCTGTGTCAAAAGCGAGCGATCCCATCTTAATGGCACAAGCATTTTCTGCAGCAATCCACGCCGGACGCAGCGCCTATCTCGCAGGCATCATCAAACCTCAAGAACAAGCCAGTGCTTCAACACCTTTAATTGACAGGCCTTTCTGGCACCAAAATCAAGGATAAGGATAAGCTATGAACCTTGATCGCTATGAACGACAGCTTGCACTACCCGAAATATCTCAAGCGCAGCAAAAAGCATTATATGATATTCATATCTTAATTGTCGGCGCAGGCGGACTTGGCTGCGCGATGCTTCCAATCTTAGCAGGCGCAGGTATTGGCAAAATAAGTATGATGGATAACGATACAGTAAGCCGCAGCAATCTACATCGCCAGACCTTATATAAAGACACTGACATTGGAAAAAGCAAAGCACAGCTCGCCGCCCAATACGCACAAAGCCTCAATCCGGATATCAGCATTCAAGCCATAGAACAACGCGCCGATAAGAACACAAACATCAATGAATATGATCTAATACTAGATGGCACCGATAATTTCGAGACAAAGACAACACTTAACGCATTATCCATTGCGCACAAAAAACCATTAATAAGCGCAGCAGTACAACAATTTTCAGGTCAAGCATCAATATTTGCAGGCTATGCAAAAGACCAACCGTGTTATCACTGTCTCTTTCCAGAGCTTCCAAGCGATGCTTGCAATTGTAATGATGCTGGCATTTTAGGAAGTGTTGCAAATCTAGCTGGCCTATGGCAAGCACACCTGACCCTTTGTTATTTGCTGCAAATAGGAGAAGCCAAACCAGGGATCGTCTTAAATTTCGATTTTAAAAATTTTAGAATGCAGCATTTAAAGCTTAAAAAAGATCTATCCTGCAAACATTGCGGCACACAAGAAAATCACTACACCCCCCTTATAAAGGAAAATAAAATGCCTGAACTCATAAGCTTAGAAAAACTAAACACAATGCAGCATATTGTGGTTGATGTCCGTGCAGATTGGGAAATTGAACAAGACCCTATTCACGGGGCTAAGGGTGATATTATTCATATCGAACTACCAATGCTACCATCAAAAATAAATACTCTGCCTCTAGATACTGAGACCATGATTGCATTTGTTTGTGCTGGCAATGTACGTAGCGCACAAGCTGCACAAATGCTGGAAAGCTTGGGCCACAAAAATATATGTGTTCTTGATAAATTCAGCCTCTAAAAAAGATATAAAAAAATCGCCCTATAGTTAGAGAAACTAAGGACGATTTAAATATAATTTCAGCAGCGATGATTAAGCTGCTTTTTGCGTTTTTTCGCGCTCAATACCTTCACGCAGTAACTCTTTAGCTTTTTCAGAACCTTCCCAGCCCTTCATTTTCACCCACTTACCTTTTTCAAGGTCTTTATAATGCGTAAAGAAATGCTCGATCTCATCGAGTAGGATTTGAGGTAGATCCGAATACTCCTCAACAGAAGCAAACATCGGATGTGTTTTTGTTACTGGAACAGCTAGAATTTTCTCATCTTGACCGCCATCATCTTCCATCACTAAAACACCAACAGGGCGCGCCGCAATAACCGCACCTGGAATAATCGCATGCTGTGCGTACACCAAAACATCAACTGGGTCGCCATCGCCACCCAAAGTGTTAGGCACAAAACCATAATTAGCAGGGTAGAACATTGGAGTATGAACAAAACGATCAACAAACATCGCACCTGATTCTTTATCAAGTTCGTATTTAACAGGTGTTCCACCTTGCGTATTTTCGATGACCACATTCACTTCTTCCGGTGCATTCTTACCGATTGAAATCTTACTAATATCCATTGAATAAACTTTCTTATAATCAATTAAAACTGTGCAATGAGTCTTACAAAACATCCCCCCTAAGAGCAAGTCTTTTTCAAAACATACACTTATTGGTTAGATACACTTAACCATCATTCATAAACGTGCCATAGATTATAGTGTGAATACCCTTCATAAGATTTAATTTCATGATTATAAGCCCCCAATGATTCAGCCTTGCTCACAAAATCACGTGTTAAACGGCAAGGAATAACGTCATCATCATCACTGCAAAAATGTACAAAATCTGTACGTATAGATTTTTGCAAAATTTGCGATGGAGCATACGGAACATACATTCTTGATATAGCATGATAATCCGTCCAAGCATCAACATCCAGCAAACCAGCAACTGTATTGACACGTACAACATCGTCACGAAGCGATGCAAGTACCAGCGCTAAGTAAGCCCCTCCTGAAAATCCAGTAATCTCAAATTGATCTACATTATATTGAGTTTTCGCCTGATCAAAAATTTGCATATAACTAGCTATAACCTCTTCGCCATAACGATGCGTCGACCAATATTTAGGATGGCAACCGAGCTTTTCAACACTTCCATACTGACATGGACGGCCAAGATACAACACAGACCCTTTTATAGTATTGGCCAAATATAAACCTACAGGCGATTTAGGGGTTGGATCTCTTGATAAGCGTGTCTCACTACGCCAAGAATAACCATCACCCTCAATAACAATATGTAGCTTATTTGCCTGATTTACAGAGGCAAGTTTATTACGGTTAAAAGTTTCATCACTCCGATAGGCCGCAAAAATTTGAAAAGTGCCCGACTCTATGGTGCTCACTGCCATATTATGCTGAGAACTATATTCCTGTGCGTTTTTTATCCTTTGCGAAACAAGAGACGTACAACCAGTAAAAGCCAAGCATACAAACAGCAAAAAGAAAGCCTGGACAAACCAGGCTTTCTCAAATTCTTTAGCTAAATTCTGGCTTAGCCTAGAATTCAACGCGAAGACCACCAGTTACTGTGTACTCGTTGTAGTCATCAAGGAACTCAACTGTGTAACCTTCGATACCTGCAGTAACGTTTGAACCTAGATCAAAGTCAACACCACCACCAAATTTAGCAGAGAAGTCTTCATCTTCTAGAGCACTACGTGACTGACCAGCAGCGATTGGGCTGTCATCTTTAGCAAAGTCATAAGCAACACCAACTAGAGCATATGGCTCGATCATTTGATCAAATACATAACCTAGCTTAGCTTCAAGAGCTACCTGACCAAAGTCATTGTCTCTGTCGCTGTTTACGATTGTGTTACCGTTAGTTTCTGTTTCTGTGTAACCATCTTTTTCTTCATGTGCATAAAGAACAGATGCTGTACCACGAACATGCCAGTTAGCATCATACATGTAGCTACCGTTTACGCCAGCGTTAACAAAGTAACGGTCAGCATCTGTACTACCTGTAATCGCATTACCAAGGAACTGGTCATAACGAGTTGTGTCATATTCTAGGTCAGAATAACCAACTGTAAGGTTAGCAGTTACATCTGGTGCAATTTGTGCGCCGATATAAGGTGCAATTGTGTAACCTTTACCTTCTAGGCTACCGTCTGTACCACCGAAGCCGTTAAAGCCAGTGTCAAGATCTGTGTCTTCATAACCAAATGCAAGACCAACGATTGTTTTTGAAGTTACTTTATAGTCAACACCACCCATTACGCTGAATACATCACCGTCGAATGCTGTGTCTGTGTTTTCATCTTCAACATCGCTCCATGAACCGCTTACCCATGTACCGATTTTACCTTCATAACCACCAGCAGCTTTACCAGTAGAAGCAGAAAAACCGTTAGCAGCAACTTTAACACCGCCTACACCAGACATTGCGCTAGCAACACGACCAGAAACAAGCTTAGCTGAAGAAGCTGCTGCTGTCGCTAGAACTGCTGTTGATGTAGAAATTGTTGAAGCCTGGTTACCAGTACCTGCACAAGTTGAGTATGTTGAGTATGACGCTGCATAATCTTGAACAGTCGTCGCACAAGAATAGTTAGCAGCTTGAGCTTCAGAACCTGAAAAACCTGCTACTGCTACAGCTGTACCGAGTACAGCAAATTTTAGATATTTTATCACTTTTTAATTCCCCTAATATTGAGTAATTGATAAGACAAACGTATAAACGCGAGTGAATGTTAAACGAATCGTGGACTCAGGGTCAATATACACAACCCACGAAACACAAAAAAACAACAAGCGTTGCATTTTAGTCACACCACCCACAGTCAGAACAGGTGAAGTACAGGACAATATAATGACACATAAAATAGCACTGCCCATCTTGCTCATCGCATCAGCAATATCTCTTTGCCTATTTACCTTTTCACTCCCCCAAATTGGTACAGGCATGTGGCATCAATCAGAAACCGCCATAGCCGCGCTTCATTTATGTGGAAGTATTGCTGCACTTGGCTTGCTACTACTCTCATTTACATCATCACTCACAGCAAAAACCCTTCGCCATCCATTAGTCATCATCCCCGCTGCGCTTGCCATTTTATCTCTTATTTTAAGCCCATTTCACGAGCTCCCCATACGTAACTTACTGGGCTCAACCAGAACAGGAGAAGGCGCCATATGGTGGCTAGACATCACGACACTCTCTGCCAGCATGATCATATTATGGCGTGTAAAGTTCTATAGAAAAGCATTAATATGCATTGCGTTTGGCTCTGCGATACTATGCTATGCGGGCACCTTCTTACATAATATATATGGCCTGCCATATACGCCTTATTACTTTAATGACTATCTCGCATATTTAATTTTATGCTTGGCGCCACTCTGCTGGAGCTGGCTTAAGAACAATTTTAAAAGCTCAGCAGCCTTTATTGTGTTCTATATAGGCCTCAATGCCCTTCTATACTTCACAAATAATAAAGCAATGATAGCCTTTGGCTTCACCGTGCCACTATTCATCTATATCTTAAGCTTAATGCAAACCAAGAATATAGTTGTTGCTAAACACCTTAAGTGGCTCGCTCTTATTCTCCTTCCCCCATGCGTTATATTTTCTTTTTACATGATAACAATACTTGGCGGAATCCAGGGCTTTTACAGCTTTAATGACTCAGGCATATTTATAACTCTAGCCTCACGTGCATATCTTATTCATGCAGGAATAGAACCCTTAATACATCATCCTGTAGATTTTCTCATTGGGACTGGTTGGGGCACATTTGTTGAGCATATAACGCGTTACCTACCAATAGACTGGCTAAAACTCACAGATTTTAGTGGCGCCCAGTGGGACGGCATGAGAGATGACCACTTCCACACACATAATATGTATATAGAAACGCTCAATGCTACTGGTGTGATTGGTTTAGCTCTTCTCTATATCTTCTATATCTCAATTTACAGATACTCTAAAAAAACGAACAAAGACCAAGCCCTGCTTCTCGCACTAGGGCTAACAAGCTGGGCGTCTTTATGGTTCATGTTCCCACTGCACGCGCCATATCTTTGTTTTGCAATCGCATCAAGCTGTAAAATGAGCTACGTAAAAATGCCGCGTTTGATCCATCAAAATGCCAAACCGATCATAATAGTCGTACTACTTATAGCACTAGCTTTACAAGCAACAACCAGTTATATCGCACAAGCCACAGCCATATCATATCGAAAAAACGAGCCTCAAAAGCTAGAAATCACTGATGCAAGCAGCTTTAACCAAACGTGCAAGATGACATACAAAGATTTTTCTGCAGGCGGTATACAGCTTGCGCGTATGCTACTCAACCGTACGCGCTACCTAGAAACGATTACAAACGAGGAGCTTAGAGAAAAAGCCAAAATCGAAATGAGCGAAGAGGATCTCAAGCCAGAAAACATACGCAAACACCTTCTCGAGATAAACCATATCTTCTGCCAAGCACAAAATTATATTAAAAATAGTAGCGCTTCGAGCATACAGCTTAATATCGCTCTACTCATGGCAAGGGGTGAAATCTTACTCGGCTTTGATGCACTTCTTACCGAGCAGGAAAATAAGTATTACTTAAGTGGCTGGCAAGAAAGCCTCAACACTTGGCTAGATATCGCACCAACACGCACAGACCAAGCAATCCCATTCCTTCTATTTAACATCATCCATAACAAAGAAGAAAACTCCAAAGAGCTCTTAACGCGCATATTAGATAATAACGCTCAAGACCCAGTAGCTTTATGGTTTATGGGCTTAAAAACCTTGAACGATCCAGACAAAACACAAGAAGGTCTCTCAATGCTAAAAGCAGCGTTAAATAACGGGATTGAAAGGTTAATGCCCATAGATGAGCAATTATTGAGTGATCTAAAATCTATCCCCTAATCAGCACGCTGCAAGATAACTACAAAGCGCACACCTTCTTGCTGAGTAGCTTTATTAGCTATATTCTCAGCATAAATTTGTCCGCCATGCGCGGTAATAATTTGCCGGCATATAGATAAGCCAAGCCCTGAATTATGGCCGTAACCTTCATGTTCTGGGCGTTCAGAATAAAAACGTTCAAATATTGTCTCTTCTTTCCCTTCGGGAAGAGGCAAACCATCATTACTAATCTCTACACGAATAGAACGCTTAGCATTAACCAGTTTAATCTCTATTTGACCGCCTTTCGGCGTAAAAGAGAAACCGTTAGATAGAATATTTTCAAAGACCTGAACCAAATTCCCATACTGCCCCCAAACGACAGGATTTAAAACCTGCGAGCAGTTTAAAATGATATCAACCTCTTTATATTTAAGCGTGTAATATAACTCACCACTAGAAAACACCACATGCGGCTGTCTAAGCAGAGGATCTTCATATCCTTGAACAACTTGATAAAGCACATCCGTTAAATCTACTTTTTTAAAAGATTCACGAAGTAGCTCCGTATCAAGCCTAGATACACGTGAAATATCACTAATTAGACGATCAAGCCTGTTAATATCATGAACAATAATATCCATAAGCTTCAATTTATCATTTTTCTTTTTCACGATTGAGAGTGTCTCAACAGCACTTCGCAGAGACGTTAAGGGATTTTTCAACTCATGCGCAACATCAGCCGCAAACCGCTCAATCATATCCATTCGCTCTTCCAGAGCCTTCGTAGAATCTCTAAGCACTAATGAAAGTTCACCGATTTCGTCCATACGGTCACTAAAATCGGGAATATCTTGAGCAACAGCCTTCCCCTTCCTGACATTTTCAACCGAGCGCGCAAGCTTTTTAAGTGGTCTAGAAATCGTACCAGATAGATAAATAGACAACAAAATCGTTAATAGAAATGTCACAGCAAAAATGCTTAAAAGCTTATACCAAACCTGAGCAATATCTTCTGATATCTCCTTCGCATCCCAGCGCACAACAAAAGCGCCGACTATTTGATCATCGTGCTTAATAGGCGCCGAAGCTGTTAAAACAACGGGCACATCGTCACCTTGCCATGCTCTAATTATATAATCACCAGCCAAGCTATCAGGTAAATTGGGGAAAACACCCTGCGCATCCCCAATGACAATTGGGGGCAAAGAAGGTAAATCCTTCTTCTCCGGCAAAATCGATGTTAAGAGCTGCACCATATCTTTCAAAACACGTACAGAATAAAAAGATAAATCATAATCTAATGAATCACTGCGCCGCGCTCTCATAACAAGATGACCTCTATCTCCAAATAAGAAAAAGGATTTGTCACTTTTTAGCTGCATATCCTCTAAAACAGATAAGAGTTGGTCCTTCTTATAATGCTGCTTCGCCTGATCATAAATATCACTGCGATTCAGCATAGTTGATACGAGCTGCATTTCTCGCTGAAACGTCTTTAACCTTAATTCAACCAAGTAATTATGATACTGTCCAAGAAAAGAGATACCGCCAAGAAGGATCAGCAAGGCAATCATATTAACAGCCAAGATCCTAAGCGTTAATCCAGTGATGCGGCGCTCAGAACCACCCCAATATAAATCGAGCAGGCGGTTTACTTCAAAATGACTACGCTGGTTCTTTGTATCTATACCCAACGCCGTAGAGAGTTTCGATTTCATCAAAATCCGTGTCTAGTTTTTTAAATTTCTGACGTACACGCTTAATATGAGAATCAATCGTGCGATCATCTACGTAGATATTCTCACCATAAGCCGCATCAATCAACTGATCCCTATTCTTCACATGCCCGGGGCGAATAGCTAAAGCCTTAATCAATAAATATTCCGTCACTGTTAAATTTAGAGGTTGCTCCTTCCAGCAGCACAAATGCCGAGCCTCATCCAGCCTTAATGGCCCTACTGTAATAATCTGCTCTTCACTTTGTTTTTGTTCTACTGGTGAGGAGTGAGTAAGAGCTTGCCTGCGCAAAAGTGATTTTATTCGCTCAATAAGTAAGCGCTGCGAAAAAGGCTTACTAATATAATCATCCGCTCCCATACGAAGACCAAGCACCTCATCAACTTCATCATCTTTGGAGGTCAGAAAAATAACAGGGATCTGAGAACTTTCGCGAAGGCGCTCTAAAAGCTCAATTCCATCCATACGCGGCATTTTAATATCTAAAACTGCCAAATCCGGCTTTTCTTTATGAATGCCATCAAAGCCAGCCTGACCATCATGAAAAGAGCACACCTCATAGCCCTCAGCCTCTAAAGCCATAGACACTGAAGTAATAATATTACGATCATCATCAACCAAAGCTATTTTTTGAGACACAGCCATTACCCCACTTCACATATATAGCTAAGATATAGAATTAATTTCCTCAGCCACACTTTTAAGTGTAACAGAAAATTATCAAATTTGCTCAGCCAAATACAAAGAACCACAAATCAAAACGCGTTTTTTATCGCTATCATGCTCTTTCAAAGCCTCTTCAATACTAGCCGCAGCTTGGATATCGACACTCTGTGCGGTTAAGTGAGGCACATCCTCAATCGATAAACACGCCCCAACTTTACGAACAGGGACAATAGAAAGGGAACGCGCAAACTGAACTATTGGCTCTAAAAACGCAGACGGATCTTTATCTTTTTTCATCCCTACTATCAGATGCAGCTCTTTATCATCCTGCTCAGCCCAAAGCCTCATCTGCGCGGCCAACGCCAAAGCTGCACTATCATTATGCCCGCCATCATACCAAATCTCGCATTTAAGATCATCGCGCTTAATAGGCTCTAATCGCCCAGCCCAGCTTACAGCCTCTAGCCCCTTGGAAAGCGCCTGTACGTCCCAACCATATTTATCCTGCATAAGATACAGCCCTGCCAAAGCAAGCCCAGCATTTTCAACCTGATGCGCCCCAACCAAAGCTGGTAGTGGGAAGTCAAAATTATGCTCGCCAAATCTAAAAATCATACGATTTTTCTCAATTCCAACATCCCAATCTCGCCCATAAACATAAAGCGGCGCATTGAGCGCATTCGCGCGCGCTTCAAATATCGGCAGGATACGCGCCATATCCATTTGCGCGCCAATAATACAAGCGCGCCCCTCTTTGATAATTCCAGCTTTCTCAGAAGCAATCTCTTCCAAGCTTTCACCCAGATGCTCCATATGATCAAATGAAATTTTACTAATCAAACACAGCTCTGGACGCTCGATAATATTGCTACAATCCAAGCGACCACCAAGCCCCGTTTCCAAAAGTAATATATCAGCCTGATCTCGGCTATAAACTGCAAAAGCCAGAGCTGATGTGATCTCAAAGAATGTAATCGGCGCACCATCATTAAGCTCTAACATTTCATCAATTAGCCGCTCTAAGGCGTCATCGCTAATTTGCTGGCCTGCCAAAAGAATGCGCTCATTAAATTTATGCAAGTGCGGAGAAGTAAAACGATGAACATCACGGCCTAAAGCCTCTAGGCAGCTTTTCATCATAGCCAGCGTAGAGCCCTTACCATTTGTTCCGGCTATATGAACAGTCGGCGGCAAAGCTAAGTGAGGATTATTCAGCTTTTCTAATAACGCGATATAAGGAGGACGAAACCCCAGCTCCATAACGCGCTGAGGCGATAACGAAAAAAGCATCTGCAGCTTTTCTTGTAAATTTTTCTGATCATGGCGCAAATCAGCCTGATACATACAAGCCTCCGCCCATTGTGAAAGTCATTAAGCCGCTTTTTTAGCTTTTTTATTCATGAGCAAGCCTAAAATACGGCCCAAAGTCTCATGAAGGTCTTTACGCTCAACAACCATATCAACGATCCCATGATCTTGCAGATATTCAGCCGTTTGGAAATCATCAGGTAAAGTTTCACGCACAGTTTCCTCAATCACGCGGCGTCCAGCAAAGCCGATTGTCGAACCTGGCTCAGCCAAATGAATATCACCAACCATTGCAAAAGAAGCGGACACGCCGCCTGTTGTCGGATCAGTTAGCAACACGATATAAGGAAGCTTTGCATCCTTAACCATCTCTACAGCGATAATCGAGCGTGGCATTTGCACAAGTGAAAGCATACCTTCTTGCATACGCGCACCGCCTGATGCTGGAATAGTAATCAGCGCAGCCTTATCTTTCACAGCTTCTTCTGCTGCTTTCACAATCGCTTCACCAACAGCCGAGCCCATAGAGCCGCCCATAAAACTAAAATTAAAGGCTGCAATCACAACTTTTTGGCCACCAATAGTGCCTTTAGCCAAAGTCATCGCATCTTTCAAACCTGTTTTAGATTGCGCATCCTTCAAGCGATCCGAATATTTCTTACGATCTTTGAACTTCAAAGGATCAAACGCGACATCCGGCAAAGCGATTTTCTCGTATTGGCCACCATCAAACATAAGCTCTAAACGCTTTTTCACCGAAATGCGTAAATGGTGATTACAGTGATAACAAACATTGTGATTATCTTCTAGATCACGATGAAACAACATGCCTTCACAAGACGGACACTTCTTCCAAAGATTGTCAGGCACTTCCTTTTGCTCACCAACAAGTGAACGAATACGTGGACGAATATAATCATTTAGCCAGTTCATTATTATACCTTTTAATTAATCATAAAATTTAAGGGTGAATACTCTTCGCGCAAAACCATTCAAGAGTCAAGTTTTACAGCCCCTTGCTTAAGGTTTTTACAAGGGATAGCGCTTCATCAACCCCAGCTTGTAGCGCATTGACAATGGCGCTTCCAACAACTGCGGCTCCACCCATAGAACCAAAAGCTTTCACATCTTCAGGCGTTTTAATGCCAAAGCCAACAGCAATAGGTAAATCAGTATGCGCTTTAATCTGCTCAATATGGCGCTCTACAGCCCCCATATCCGCACTCGCACTTCCCGTCACCCCTGTAATAGAGACATAATAAAGAAATCCACTCGCCCCATTTAACAAGACTTTCAGACGCGACTCTTCGGTCACGGGCGTTATAAGACGAATGATATCAATCCCTCTCCCTTCAAGAGCTTTGCGTAAATCACCATCCTCTTCCGGTGGTAAATCAACGATGATCAAACCATCCACGCCCGCCTCATGCGCTGTACGTGCGAAAGCCTCAATCCCAAAAGCACAAATAGGGTTATAATACCCCATCAGCACAAGCGGCGTATGATCATTGTCAGCGCGAAACGCTCGCACCATATCAAATGTACGCTTCATAGTCGCGCCAGCCGCTAAGGCACGCTCAGAAGCATGTTGAATCGTTGGACCATCCGCTACAGGATCCGTAAATGGCATACCAAGCTCAATAATATCCGCACCCGCTTCAGGCAAACCCTTAAACACCTCTAAAGAGGTCTCATAATCAGGATCACCCGCAGTAATAAAGCTCACCAAGGCCGGACGATCTAACTCTTTAAATTTTTGTTCAATTCTGCTCATAAAATCACTCTTCCACATCCAGCCCAATATGCACCAGCACTTCATTCACACCATCTTCAAAAAAGCGTGGTCCATAGACTTCAAAATCAGTTTTAAATACACGCGGCAACTCCGCAGACCAAATCGCTTCCCAAGTTTCAATCAGTGCTTTTGGTTGCTCACCGGCCGCGCTCATCACACCATATTCGCCATATTGCACCTGTACGTGTTTCATTCCCTCAGGCACATCCACTTCATTCACACGGTAACCAATCGTAAAACGATATGGCTTTTCATGATCACCTTCATAATCAGAATAAACAGCATAAATGACATCATCTTGCTTATGCTCAACCTTTTGCCCGATGCTTTCTTTAAAGAAACGCTCCCAAAGCGCGTTAATATCATCACTCGCCTTGCTATTATCGGTAACGATAGATACGCCGACAACATCAAAAGCTTCAACTTCAGCTAGCCCCGCTCGCACTTCATATTCATTGCTCATTTATTAAATCCTTCATTGATCCGTCACGGCTTCTATAGCGGATAAAAGGAACTTCATCAGCACCATCCAACCCAATCAAGAGCGTATCATCGCCAGTTTTATCTTTCATCACAATCACAGGAGAATCTTTCGGCCCATACATACGCATCAAAAACCTTAAAGTCCCATCTCTATCATGTAGACCTAAAAGAGATTGCCTAGCTTCTGAGCCATTCTCATAAGAACCAATTTGCGCGGATAACTTCCCATCCGGATTAAATAAGAAAAAAGTCCCCTGACCAATACGCCCGCTTCCATAATAACCAATCTGCTTACCGTCATCATTTAGCAAGCGATATGCGCGCTGACTAACCTCATTTAGCCCAGCCATGATAGGCTTTGATAAGACCGCGCCAACGACAACACAGACCAAAGCCATAAGCACACCGAACGCGATCCTTTTCATAGACATATTTTAAAGCTCCACACCCAGCATCTTAGCAACCGTGAAAATATCCTTGTCGCCACGTCCTGATAGGTTAACAACCATCAAATGCTCTTTTGGTAAATCCCCAGCGATCTTAGCCACATGCGCCAATGCATGCGCTGTTTCTAAAGCAGGGATAATGCCTTCTAGCTGCGATAAAAGCTTAAAGGCTTCAAGCGCTTCATCATCTTTGATATGCACATAATTGACGCGCCCTTCATCAAATAGCCACGCATGCTCAGGGCCAATACCAGGATAGTCCAACCCGGCAGAAACTGAATGCGGCTCAATAATTTGTCCATCTTCACTTTGCAGGAAATAGCTCGCCATACCATGTAAAACACCATACGTCCCACCATTTAGTGAAGCGGCATGCATATCCGTATCAACGCCATGCCCTGCAGCTTCAACGCCATACATCGTAACTGAACTATCATCCAAGAAAGGATGAAATAGCCCCATAGCATTCGAGCCACCGCCAATACACGCCACCAAACTGTCAGGCAAACGCCCTTCAAGTTCTTGCATCTGCGCGCGCACTTCTTGTCCAATCACACTTTGGAACGTACGCACCATCTCTGGGAAAGGATGAGGCCCGCCAACAGTTCCAATCAAATAATAAGTATCGCGCACATTCGTCACCCAATCGCGCAACGCTTCATTCATCGCATCTTTAAGAGTCTTCGAACCACTTTCCGCGGCGCGCACCTCTGCGCCCATTAACTTCATACGAAAGACATTCGGAGATTGACGCTCAATATCTTTAGCGCCCATATAAATGATACATTCCATATCAAACAGCGCACAGACAGTCGCCGTCGCAACACCATGCTGCCCCGCACCTGTTTCAGCAATAATACGCTTTTTCCCCATACGCTTAGCCAGCAATACCTGGCCAATACAGTGATTAATCTTGTGCGCGCCCGTATGGTTTAAATCTTCACGTTTAAGATAAATCTTCGCGCCTTTATCACCATTAGAAAAGTGCTCGCTCAAACGCTCCGCAAAATATAAAGGATTAGGGCGGCCAATATAGTTTTTAGCCAAGGCATTAAACTCATCCCAAAATGCAGGATCATCCTTAGCCTCTTTCCAAGCTTGCTCCACTTGCAAGATCAAAGGCATAAGAGTTTCAGCGACATAACGGCCGCCATATTTACCAAAATGCCCACGCTCGTCAGGCATATTTCTATAGGAATTTTTCATCATAAAAAGCGTTATAAACCTTTAACGCCCGCAAGAAAAGCCTGAATTTTCGTCTCATCTTTTACGCCGCGCGCACTCTCTACACCGCTTGAAACATCAATAGCTGTTGGATGAAGCATTTTAACAGCCTCACCCACATTCTCCGGCTTTAACCCGCCCGCAAGCATCCAAGGCTTTTGAAACTCGTAATCCTTTAAGAGCGACCAATCAAAACTCTGCCCCGAGCCACCATGCTGAGGCGAAGGCGTATCACATAAAACCCAATCAGCCACCTCTTCATACTGAGCAATCTTCTGTAGATCATCTGCACTACCAATTGCCAGCGCCTTCATCACAGGCAAACCAAATTTTTGTTTAATCTCTTCTACGCGCTCTTTAGTTTCCGCCCCATGCAGCTGGATCATATCAAGCTGTACGCGTCCTGTAACGGCTGAAAGCTGTTCATCTGTAGGATCAACAAAAAGCCCCACAGCCCGCACCCCAGTTGGCAACATCTGCACCAGCTCAAACGCAATATCAATCTCGACATGACGCGGTGAAGGAGGGTAAAACACAAAACCAATAAAACGCGCACCAGCTTCCACTGAAGCACTAAGCGCTTCTGGCGTTTTAATTCCACATATCTTCACTTGCACTGCCATAAAGTGTCTCTAATCTATATGCGTTTCACCAGAATGATCTTGCCCATGATATTGAAGAGCATATTGATAAAAATTAGAAAGAACCGTAATGCCCAACACCGTTAATAAGGGTGAAAAATAAAACAGCATTGGTATTTGCATCACCATATTCACCATCTCGCTACTCCCACCAATAGGCAAGATAATCAAAGCCGCAACAATGGACAAAGGTATAATGACAATAATCAATTTAAGCAGAACCTTCCAAGTCGCGCACATTGGTGTAAGCACCACTTTCCAAACAAAACCTTCTGATAATTTAAAAGCTTCAATCAAACTGAGATCAGCGCCTACTGCCTTAGCTGGAAAATAAAAGCTCAAACGCGAAACGATAAAATACAAAAACACAATTGATGCAAATATCGCCAACATAATGCTCATCGACCCTTCTGGTAAGATCGCGGCTGATAAGAAAAACAGTGCAAACATAAAAATCACTGAAGCCAAGCATAAGCCAACAAGCATCAACATAAAAATAAGCTCATGCTTTTGAGGCTTTAAGGGATTCATAGGCTCATATCGATCTGGGCCATGTAAAACAACGCGGTGCCATGTAATCGCCAACGCACCCATAAAATAACTTGAAATCAGACTACCAATAGCAGCTGGTATATCAAATAAGACGAAAAGCAATAAATCAAAAAGATATAAGCCGACTAAATACGGCAAGAGAGGTTTAAAAACATCCCAAAACACACTCATATTATCTTCAACAAAATTCCTGCAATTCCGACCAGATTCAATAATACCCAATGTAGGCGATAAACGCTGCATACTCTCTATGCCCTCCCTAATAAGCTTTTATAAATATAATATATCACAAGCTCTCTAAAATCTCTTGCGCAGCTTTCGCAGGATCATCAGCCCCTGTAATCGGGCGCCCAATAACCAAATGCGTCGCCCCCGCATCCAAGGCTTCTTTCGGGCCCATAACGCGTTTCTGATCACCTAGATCAGCACCTTGTGGGCGTATACCTGGAACCATCAAAGCAAATTCATCACCTAAAGCCTCACGGACCATAGATATTTCATGAGATGAGCACACAATACCCGCCAAGCCCGCTTGCTGTGTAAGCTTCGCCATACGCAAAACTTGCTCTTTCATAACATGACAATAGCCAACTTCTTGCAAATCCCCTTCAGAAAGAGCCGTTAAGATCGTGACAGCCAACAGCTTACTCTTACCCTGAACAGCGCCTAAAGCGGCCTCCATCATTGCACGCCCTCCGGCAGCATGGACATTCAAATATTCAGGCTCTAAATTCGAGCTCAGCGCACGTACAGCCCCTGCAACAGTATTGGGAATATCATGATATTTCAAATCCACAAAAAGCTTAGCTTCCGGGCAAGCTTCACGTACTTTTTCCAAACCTTGCGGCCCGTACGCATTAAAAAACTCTAATCCCAGCTTAACACCACCCGTCACTGGGCCAATCATACGCGCTAATTCCTGCGCTCTATCCAAATCCGGCGTATCAATCGCACAAAAGATCTTCACCATCGCTATAATCCACTCTACTCTTCTACAATATTATTATTAATAATCGGGATAAGACCGCTATCACCTTGCACATCCTCTAACCCTGCTTTCGCACGCATCAGCTCCAGCTCTTTTTCTAACGCTTTTTTCTCTTTTCGAAGAACCCGACGCGCTTGGCGCACTTTACCTTGAGAAAACCAGCTAAATAAGGCGCCGAACACAAAACCAAAGACAAGAAACCCCATCGCCACAAAGTAAAGCGGCATATCGATTGCTGGCAAAACTGGAGAGATAGACACAGCCGTATCACCACGATTAAGAATCGCGAACGCTGTCAAAACAGCAACTAAGAAAATACCAAGGATAGTGCGGATGAGCGTATTGATAAAAGCCATAGCTCACTCCATTTAAAGCGTTTTAGTCATCACCATTTAAGCGGTCACGCAAGCCTTTACCTGTTTTAAAGAACGGTAAGCGCTTCGCTTCAACTTCTACAGATTCACCTGTGCGTGGATTACGCCCTGTACGTGCTTCACGATGCTTCACAGAGAACGCACCAAAACCACGCAACTCAACTCGATCACCATTAACAAGCGCTTCTGTAATCTCATCAAAGACAGTATCCACGATCTTTTCAACTTCGCGTAAGAAAAGATGAGGGTTTTTTTCTGCCAAGCGCGCTATTAATTCTGATTTAGTCATTGACCGATTGTCCTTTATTTAATCCTAAAAAAATCAAACTTTCACAAACAGTTATCTGTGCTTTAATGATTCATACAGTGCCTGATTCAAAGCCCCCTCGTCAAGAAAAACGATTCTTTTATAAACACTTAAGCACATCAGCCCATAAAAAAAGCCAGGCGCTTTGCCCGGCTTTTTAAAATTCACTATTAAGAAAAGACTATTTCTTATCTTCATTCTCTTTAAGCGCTGCACCAAGAATATCACCAAGTGACGCACCTGATTCTGTAGAACCAAATTCTTGCATAGCTTGCTTATCTTCATCAACTTCGCGAGCCTTAATAGAAAGACCAACTTGACGAGACTTCTTGTCGATAGAAACGATTTTCGCATCAACTTTCTCACCAACAGCAAAGCGATCTGGACGCTGCTCTGAACGCTCACGAGATAGCTCAGACTTCTTAATGAAGCCTTTCACATCATCATTAACGCTTACTTCAACACCGCCTGAAGTAATTTCAGTCACAGTACATGTTACTGTGCCGCCTTTCTTCACGCCTTCCATTGCACCCGCAAATGGGTCATCAGAAAGTTGCTTGATACCAAGAGCAACACGCTCTTTCTCAGGATCGATTTCAAGGATTTTAACCTTAACTTTGTCACCTTTGTTGAATGATTTCAGAACTTCTTCTGATTCATCTTCCCATGAAATGTCTGAAAGGTGAACCATACCATCGATTTCTTCATCAAGAGCAACGAATAGACCAAATTCAGTAATGTTACGAATTTCACCTTCGAACTCATCACCAACTTTGTGCTTCTCAGCCACTTGCTCCCATGGATTTTCTTGGCACTGTTTAAGACCAAGAGAAATACGACGCTTCTCTTCATCAACTTCCAAGACCATCACTTCAACTTCTTGAGAAGTAGAAACAATCTTACCTGGGTGTACGTTTTTCTTAGTCCATGACATTTCAGAAACGTGAACAAGACCTTCGATACCATCTTCAAGCTCAACAAATGCACCATAGTCAGCGATATTTGTAATGCGGCCTGTGAATTTCGCACCTGGTACGAATTTCGCAGCAACATCAGCCCAAGGATCAGATTCAAGTTGCTTCATGCCAAGTGAAATGCGCTGGTTGTCTTCGTTGAAACGAATAACCTGAACATCAACAGTTTGACCAATTTGAAGTGCATCTGATGGGTGATTAATACGCTTCCAAGAAATGTCGGTAACGTGCAATAGACCATCAACACCACCAAGATCAACGAATGCACCGTAATCTGTGATATTTTTAACAACACCCTGAAGAACCTGACCTTCAGCCAAGTTGTCCATAAGGTCTGAACGTGCTTCTGCGCGGCTCTCTTCAAGAACTGCACGACGAGATACAACGATGTTACCACGTGCACGATCCATCTTAAGGATATGGAATGGCTGAGGCGTATCCATCAATGGAGATACATCACGTACTGGGCGGATATCAACTTGTGAACCTGGCAAGAACGCAACCGCACCACCAAGATCAACAGTAAAGCCACCTTTAACGCGACCAAAGATAACACCAGTAACGCGCTCGTTTTTGTCATGAGATTTTTCAAGCTCGATCCAAGCTTCTTCACGGCGTGCTTTATCACGTGAAAGTACAGACTCACCTTGACGGTTTTCCATACGCTCAACATACACTTCTACAGTGTCACCAACATTAAGCTCAAGCTCTTCGCCTGGTTTTCTAAATTCATTCAAAGGAACACGGCCTTCAGATTTAAGACCAACATCAACCATTACGAAATCGTCTTTAAGAGCAACGACCGTACCGTTAACAACGTTACCTGTGAATGTTTCTTGACCTTTAAGGGAGTCTTCTAAAAGTTTTGCGAATTCCTTAGAATCCAGATTGTCTTGCAATCTTGCGGCTACACTTGCCATATCTTTAATTCCACTTCATTGGGTTAAAGGTTAAATTATGCCTTCAGCCAGCCCCATAATCCTTTTTATAAAAGAGCTAACCGGCATAGTTTCGTTAAACATGCATAAGGATGAGTAGTTATTTGATGTAATCAGCTTTAAACTGACAAACGCTCTTTAATAATTTCAAGCGCTTTATCAAACATCTCGGCAGGACTTAAGTCACTGGAATCTATAACGATTGCATCATCTGCCGGCTTCATCGGTGCAGTATCTCTAGCTGCATCGCGAGCATCTCGCTCACGCATATCCTTCAAAACTGACGCTTTTGTAACGTCTAAGCCCCTAGATTGCAACTCTTTTGTTCGTCTAGCCGCACGAACCTCATCACGCGCCGTAATATAGAGCTTCACTGGCGCATCAGGACAGATAACCGTACCAATATCACGCCCATCTAAAATCGCGCCTTTTGCCTTACCGCCAGGCGCTTTAGCAAAGTTGCGCTGTAAATCCAAAAGCGCCTCACGAACCTTCGGTACAACCGCAACCTTAGAGGCTGCCTGCCCACTCTCATCACTGCGTAATTCTTTATTCTGAAGCAAATTAACATCAAAGAAATCCCGGCAAAACTCAGCCACCTCTATCGCTTCATCCGTATTCGCAGGATCGCCGCCGCGCTCTAAGATCGTATAACCAACCAAACGATAAAGCGCCCCAGTATCTAAATATCCAAAGCCTAAACTTTCCGCGAGCTTCCTCGCTAAAGTCCCCTTACCACTGGCCGCTGGCCCATCAATTGCAATAATATTCGCACTCATCTTTATTTAATATCCTCAATCTCAGCGCCTAGCTCATTCATCAATTTCACAAAATTCGGGAAAGATGTCTGAATAGGCGCACCATCATCAATTTCTATCGGTTCATCACTCACACAGCCCAAAACCAAAAACGCCATCGCAATGCGGTGATCTAGCGCTGTTTCAACACGTGCGCCGCCTTTTGGTGGCTGCCCTGTCCCATGGATAGTCAAACTATCTTCACCCATCTCTAAATTCACACCGCACGCCTTAAGACCTTCTGCGACCATCAATAAACGATCGCTCTCTTTAACGCGCAATTCTTCTAATCCGGACATATATGTCGTGCCCTCTGCACAAGCAGCCGCCATCGCAAAGACTGGAAACTCATCAATCATGCTCGGAACGATCACTGGATCAAGCGTACACCCTTTCAAAGGCGCTCCACCCTTTACAACAATATCCGCAACATCTTCGCCACCTTCAATGCGCTGATGCTCATAACGCACATCAGCACCCAAAGCTTGCAATGCACGATAAACCCCATCACGACGATCATTCACACAAATCCCTGCCAAGCGCACCTCTGCCCCATCAATGAGCGTAGCAGCCACCGCTGGGAAAGCTGCAGAGGATGGATCGCCTGGCACATCAATAGCGCATGGCTGCAAGTCTTGCCCGCCCTTTACTTTAATTGCTTGTGCACCATCGTCCAAAGTCTCAACGTCAACGTCAACGCCAAAAGCTTTAAGCATTTTTTCTGTATGATCGCGTGTAGGCTTTTCCTCAATCACACATGTCGTACCGCGGGCATTCAAACCCGCCAGCATTATCGCTGATTTAACTTGCGCCGAAGCCACAGGCAATCGGTATTCTAGCGCTAAAGGCTGCGCGCTGCCTTTCACTGTCAAAGGCAAGCGTCCACCTTCACTAGCTTCAAACTCAACGCCCATTTCTGATAAAGGGTCCATCACACGCTTCATCGGACGCTTAGTTAAAGACGCATCACCATCAAAGCGCGCTTCAATATTGTGGCCACCAACAACCCCCATTAACAAACGCGTTGAAGTCCCGCTATTTCCCATATCCAGTGTTTCTTCAGGTTGCTTCAAGCCACCTAACCCAACACCATGTACGCGCCACAAACCATCAGAGCCTCTCGTTATTTCTGCGCCCATCTGACGCATAGCCTGCGCAGTTGCTAAAACATCTTCACCTTCTAAAAGGCCGCTAATAATCGTCTCCCCAACTGCCAACGCTCCAAACATAAGCGAGCGATGTGAGATCGACTTATCACCCGGCACTTTGCTCGCACCTTTAAAATAGGAAGTTTTCTTAGATAGTAATGGTTTCATATCACCTACAGCCTTTATGAAGATATCTTGCTAATAGCTATACGCACCCCTCAATTAAAAGGCAACGATCAAAGTTACCCACAACACGATCACGTCTATTCATAAAAACTTGCATAGCGCATAATAAATTACTATATTGCCTTAAATTAACACATTGTAACAATTTATGAGGCATAATGAGCAACAATAATCCTATTGAAGAACTCAGGCGAATTTTCGCCGAACACAATGACCCCCAAAGCCAAATACAATTATCTTTACCGGCTATCGCACAAATCGACGCACAAACCGCCCGTAACGATAAAGAGTTAAAAAACACTATAACGAAAGCGCTCTATCTAGCCGCAGATCAAGGAAACTCATGCCAAAGAGAGCAAGCAAGAATTCTTGCACAAGGCGGACGCATAGATAGCAGTGATCAAATCGACATACACTACATAGTCAAAAACAAAGCCAGAGCGCCTATCTAAATATTAAAAAGCCGGCTCTATAGACCGGCTTCATAACTCTAAATAAGGATAGATTAGACCTAGCTCTTAGCAAAGCTTGCGAGTTTGCCATCATACTGCCCTGCAAACTCCAAGAAATCTGCCAAAGGCACAGGGCGTGAATAGCGGAAACCTTGCACCTCATCACACCCTTCATCAATCAAGAACTTCTCATGTTCTAATGTCTCCACACCTTCCGCAATCACCTTCAAACCTAATGAGCGGCCCAGCGCAATAATTGTTCGTGCAATCGAGGCATCATCAGGATCATTCAGCGCATTACGAATAAAGCTCTGATCAATCTTCAAGCGATCAATCGGGAACTGACGAAGATATGACAGCGATGAATAGCCTGTACCGAAGTCATCAATAGCAAGCTCCACGCCAATAGCGTGTAAATTCTGTAAAGTTTGGATCGTGTGCTGAATGTCATCCATAAACACGCTTTCAGTCACTTCCAATTCCAGCATTTTTGGCTCAATACCAGTTTCTTCTATAAGCTGCTGTACATAAGCACAAAGATCACTTTGGATAAATTGCGCAGGCGACACGTTCACAGCAACACGGACATCCAAGCCATGCTTTTCTTTCCAATCTTTAACCGCATAACAAGCCGATTTCATCACCCACTCACCCATAGGGACGATCAAACCTGATTGCTCAGCCACAGGAATAAAATCACCCGGTGAAATATAAGCGCCACCTTCTTTACTATTGTCAGGCTTCCACCAACGCAGCAGCGCTTCCGCACCAATAATCTCACCAGTTTTCAAATCTAATTGCGGCTGATAGAACAATTCAAGCTGATCATGCTCCATTGCATCACGCAAATCTCTAAGCATCTGAAAACGAACCTGAACCGCGCGATCAAAGTCTTCAGAATATTCTTTAATCGTATCGCGCCCATCTTCTTTAGCACGATTAAGTGCAATATCAGCATTTTTAAGCACTTGATCTGGCTCTATCCCGTCATCTGGATATGTGGCCACACCAATAGAAGAGCGCACCTGAAATTCTTCATTAAACACTCTAAATGGCTCATAACGAATAACATGAGCAATCTTATCAGCAACCTCACGCGCACTATTAACATCGCCAGTCAAAGGCATCATGATCGCATATTCATCCTCACCGCTTCGCGAAACCATAGCCGCCTCAGGCATTGCACTTCTGAGACGTTTAGCGACACCACGCAAAATCGCATCACCAACATTATGGCCCATCGAATCATTAATATCTTTGAAATGGTCTAAATCAACTGTCACCACTGCAAAACGCTCGTTATTATGCCCTTCAGCAGCAGCTTTCCTTGCTTTCTCACTTAATGTTTGCACAAATAATGTACGGTTAGGCAAGCCAGTCAACGTATCATAATAAGCAAGCTTATGAATTTTATCTTCGGCGGCACTTTTAATGCGCGTTAAGTTATCTGCATTTTGCTTCACAACCTTAAAAGCAATATCAATAGCCGCACCAATCTCATCATTAGGATCATAAGGAGAATCTTCAAGCTGCGGGTTTTCAGGATCACGCACAGCCATTTGTAGATTATCACGTAAGAACAAAATAGGCTCAAGCAACCAATGCCCTAATGCAATCATCAAAACAGTTGTCACAAATGCTGACAACAAGAGCATGATAAAAATTGTCTGCTTCACATAGCTGAATAGTTCAGGCTGGATATGCGATGCATCCATACGAATAACCAAGTAATAAGAACCAGCAGCGCCATTACCTGTCGTTACAAATTCATAGCGCCCGCCATCAGTGCTTCTATATGTTTTTGAAATATTATCCTGGTCATAGAGTGTGATCACAGGCCCTTCACCATAGCTGCGTATAAGAGCTAAAGTCTCACCATCCAAGCCAACACCATAAACTGTTAAACCGGCAACGCGCGTAATAGAAAGCAAACGGTTCACCTCATTCACATCAAACGGCGAGGTTAGGAGCTGAGTTGTTTTATAATTCAATATAGGCACAACACTTGAACGCCCAATTTCGCGCAATTGATTTAAACGCTCTGTCTCATAAGCGCCCATACTCGAGAAATTTAAAATACATGTCTGTATAAGTAGAATCGTCATAAACGCTGCAAGCGTTATCTTCCAGCTAATTTTGCTTTTCCAGATTTGCACTGGAGAACTAACAAACTTAGCCTTAGATTTATGATCTTTAACTTTAGATTTATTTTCCACGTATGACACTGCTTCCATAAGATTTTCTTTGATATTTTAGCCCATAACAGGAAACGCAGTAGGAAAGTTATTATCCATGATTACACTCAATATGTACATGGCAAAAATTATAGAGAGAGATATTCCTTACACACACGCCTCATTCACATTCATTAGTTTATACTGATAATTATTAACAAGGCCTTTAATTTTTAAAAATTTTTATAAAATTTTATTTATTTCCATAAAACTTATTTCCGTGCAATATAACTTTACGTCCATCTTCTAGACTACAGGCAAACAAATAATCCTCACCCCCATCTTGAATCTTCAGCTTTTTTCTTAATATATCAACAGATTGCGGGAAATTTCGCACGCTCAAATGCGCTTTACTCACGGGCATCTCCTTGCTCTTAGCAGCATACACCCCGCGAAGCGCAAAGCATCGCCCTGGAAACTCTGCTACATATTTGTCGCCCGTATAGAGATGCGTATGCTCTTGAATTTTTTTCAACCCATAAGAACTTGCTAATAATTTAAAGGCTCCAGCCTTGAGAAAGGCTGCGCTTGGCTCATAAAAATAACTTAATGGCGCGCTGTAGCTACACTCAGCATTTATCTCCTCGGCTCGGCTAAAACGTATTTGACGCAAAACATGCCCATCATCATCAATAGAAACAGCAATGATCGGCACATCATCCATAGCCACAACTTCATTGCGTATAATATAAAGCACCTCTTTACAATCACCGCGCCACTCAACGATATGGACCTCACTCACGCCATAATTAGCACCCCGTAATGCTTCAATCCCAGACCAAACATCAAGCATAGGCGACGTTTTAATCATTAAAGCGCCTGTTCTTCGCATAAGCTCAGGAAGCATACTCAAAATATCAGGAGAACAATCCTCAAAGCGAAACTTACCCTTTGCTTTTTGATCACGCCTTTGCGGATCAATAAAAATAAGATCAACCCGCTCCATCTCATCCATAAATACTTCCGCATCCATACAGCGCACTTCACATTGAGCAGGCTTTAAAATTGATAAATTATGCTCTAGCAAAGCCGCGCTCACTTCATCACGTTCAATCACAATACCGCTTTTAAAATGCTTTAAGAAACCCCAAGAATCTGCACCCAAGCCACCAGTTAAGTCAACGAAACTCTCGCCTTCAAACAATCCGGCCTTATATTGCGCGCACGCCTCACTCGAAGCCTGCTCCATAACAAAAGAGCTCGGAAAAATAATATCTTCATAGGCCAGCCAAGATGCCAGCTTCACAACAGCTTTCTGCCGCGCCTTGATCTGATCCAAAACCAACGGGTAATCCCATTCAGAAGAGGGGGCTTTTTTCAGCCCCAGCGCCTTCACATCCTCTTTTTCGTGAATGCGAATAAACTCTTTTACATTTTCATCGAGAAGCTTTTGCCAAATCATGTGATATAGGGTAATGATTTCCATGAAACAAAAACAGTAAAAAAGGAAAGATAAGTGACAATTACACTTCCCTACTGGTACGATTTACATACACATTTGCGTCAAGACGCCCTTATTGCGCCAATCATTAAATCTCAGCTTGATATGGGCTGCGCCGGCATATTGGCCATGCCAAACACAAAGCCCCCAACAGCTAAAATCTTAAAAAGCGATGATCTTCCTTACTGGTGCATTGAAGGCTACCGTGATCTGATAAAACGTGAAGGCGGAGATCAATTCGACACACTCATCACCCCGCTATACCTAACACAAGACACAACAGTTGAGATGATCGAAAAGCTCGCCAAGCATATCGAAAACCCAGCCTGTAAATATTATCCACCACACGGCACAACAGGCGCTGATTTCGGCTATCCTTTCGAAAACTATTTCAAAAACGGTGTATTCGAAGCCATGCAAGATAATGGCGTAACACTCTGTATCCACGGTGAAGAGCATGCCCTACCGGCTGAGCGTTACTTCGATCGCACGACCAATGCTGAAGAGTTTTTCTACTCAACCCGTATGCCGCAATTAACCGAGCATTTCCCAAAGCTTAAAGTCGCTTGCGAGCATGTCACTACAAAAGTAGCTGTCGATTTCGTTCTGGCCCATGGCGAGAATATCGCAGCCTCCATAACGCCGCAACACCTCCTCTATACAGTAGGCCACCTGCTCCAAGGCCTTAAATATCACCTCTTCTGCCTGCCTCTTTTAAAACACGAAGAAGATAGAGCTGCCTTAAGAGCCGCGGCCACAGATGTAAATAACACTAAATTCTATGCAGGAACGGATAGCGCCGCCCATACCGTAAAAGCCACTGAGTGTGGCTGCGCAGCCGGATGCTTCACAGGCGGGATCGCGCCACAGCTCTACGCGCAAGGTTTCGAAGAGGCTGGCCTTGATCTCTCAATTGAAGAAAACCAAACTATATTCAAAAACTTCCTCTGCCATAATGGTACGAAATTCTGGAGTCTGCCAACACCAAGCAAAACAATGACACTTATAAAGAAAGAAAGCGCTGTTGAGATGCTGGAAACTGCCGATGGCCCCATCACCCCATTACCGTTAGGGCTTGGACAATCAACAATCCCTTGGAGCTTAAAACTCTAAGCTATAGCCATATTGATATTATTATTCACCTCGACAGGTGGCGGAGCAACATCATGATCCACATCATTTGAAGGCTCATTCATGACATCGAGTTTTGGATCATAGTTATTAACATTACTCTGAGAAACATCAGCTATAACCTCGCCATCACTAATAATTTTTGCGGTAATAAAGTCAATTGCATCATCAATATTCTTAATACCTGCGTCTAGAAGCTTGGCGCCATCAATAAACTTAAGTGCGTCATCCGCATTCTTAATACCATATTCAAGAAGGTCATCCGCATTATCTAAAATATAATCTTCAAGCTTACCATCAGCAGCAGCTTCACTAAGCTCCGTCATTGTTTTCTTTGTAAAGCCCATAAGTTTACTCGAAATTTTATTAGACTTAATATGCTTCTCCACTTCCGCACGAATAGCCTGCGCCATTTGAACAGAAATCTTGTCTGGTTTCGGATCAGTTTGTAAAAACTGTGAAATTACAGGCCTATTAGAGAGCTTACCGACAACATCGTCAACAGAAGGGATACGTATATTGATCTTACTCAAGCCCTTCGTAGCAAGATCATCAACATAATCTGTCATAACTTTTGCTCGCTTCTCAACAGCAGGGATTTTCATAACGGCAGCAAAAGCCAATCCAACCCCAGTCTTAACTAGAGCATGCTGCTCTGCCTGAGCCATAAATTCTTCATTTTGCAAAGCCGCTTTAATTTGCTCCGGATCACTAACATCATAGCCAGAGTCAATCATCTCTTTAATGATAGACGAACCAAATTCCTTAGGCGCCTGCGCAAGAGCCCCAACTAAAGGACCACCTGCCATACCTGCAAGCGTTGCAACAATGTTTTCGACAAAAAACTCTGCAACATCTTCTAATTTATCACCGACAAAATCCAGAGCGCCCTCATTTGGCTGCGCATCACGCGCTTCATATTTATCGATCAATTCTTGCAATTCAGCAGCCTGCTCGACCATGCCCTTCAAAGGATTTTCATTAGGGTCTGCGCCACTCTCTATCATAACAACAATAGCGCACATCTGATTATGGTGAACGAGCTTTGCAACCCCCTCATCCACACCGGGCGGAAGAGCATCTATCGCCTGCGTGAGGCCGACAGATGCAATAGCATCACCAACATCGGATAAAAAATCACTTAAATTGTCAAAGGCTCGCATTACAGCAGCAGATTCCATGCTCGCGGCATATGCTGCTGCTTCTATATTTGCCTTTCTTTGATCACGAACAGATCCCGCCACTCTGCGCCCCCCCATAGTATTAAATACTTTAGCATGTAAAAAATTAACGCAAAGTAAAAACAAACAGGGAAAGGGAAATAATGCTATAAATTATAGCAAACCTATCAAATATGAAAAATATGAAGGTATTAATAATTCTTTTGAATCATCGTTAAGAAGCGCATTTGCGCTGCTGCATCATCTTTAAGCTTACCTTTAAAAGCTGTTGTCACAGTCGATGATGAACGTTTTTTAACGCCGCGAATAGACATGCATTGATGATCTGCATCCACATAAACAGCCACACCTTTAGGCGCCAAAGTTTCCTCAATCACATTCGCAATCGCATTAGTCATGTTTTCTTGAGAAACCAAACGGCTAGAGAGAATATCGACTATACGCGCAAGCTTTGAAATACCAACAACAGCTTCATCCGGCCAATAAGCCACATGCGCAATGCCGTTAATTGGCACCATGTGATGCTCACAATGCGAAGTAAATTCAATATCTTTCACAAGCACAATGTCATCAAAGCCTTCAATATCCTCAAAAGTCTTTGAAAGCTCTTTTGCAGCATCTTGATTATAACCTTGGAAAAACTCATCATAAGCACGAATAACACGTGCCGGCGTATCAACCAGACCTTCACGATCAGGATTCTCACCAATATAGCGAAGTAATGTACGCACAGCCTGCTCAGCCTCTTCTCTATCTGGACGAGCTTCATTATTTAGATTTTTATTCATGTCTACAATTTTCGATGTCATGTTACTTTATACAGTCTTTAGAATTTTCCGGTTGGTCTTAGCGCGATTTTGCTCTATTTTCCAGTAAAAAGTGACCCAATAGAGTTTTAAATATGAGCACACTGACAATTTTCAATAGCTTAACACGCGAAAAAACAGCATTTACACCGATAGATCCAGATCATATCCGTCTTTATGCATGCGGACCAACCGTTTATAACTACGCTCATATCGGCAATGCGCGTATGGCCGTTGTTTTTGATTTACTCGCCAATGTTTTGCGCAGTCTTTACCCTAAAGTCACCTATGTTTCGAACATCACCGATGTAGATGATAAGATCATCACTGCACATCTGGAAACAGGCGCACCTATCGCAGAGATCACAGAAAAATTCACCCGCATATACAATGAGGACATGGCCTCTTTAGGCTGCAAGACACCCGATATTCAACCCCGCGCAACAACACATATTGAAGAAATGATCACCCTCATCAAATCTTTAATCGAGCGCGGTCACGCTTATGAGCCTGAGCCTGCAGATGGCCATGTGCTCTTTAACGTGCCTTCATTCGAAAATTACGGTGGCCTATCAGGACGTAGCCGCGACGAGCAGATCGCTGGCGCACGCGTTGAGATTGCCTCTTATAAAAAAGACCCAGCCGATTTTGTCCTCTGGAAACCAAGCAAAGACGATGAGCCTGGCTGGGAAAGCCCATTCGGCCCTAATAATGGTAGAGGCCGTCCTGGCTGGCATATTGAATGCTCAGCAATGGCTGAAAAACATCTCGGCTTACCTTTTGATATTCATGGCGGCGGCGCAGATTTAAAATTCCCGCATCATGAAAATGAAATCGCACAGAGCTGTTGCGCCCATGGTCACAATAACCTCGATGCCTTCGCAAAATACTGGATGCATAATGGCTTTGTCACAGTTGAAGGCGAGAAAATGTCTAAGTCTTTAGGCAATTTCACACTCGCCCATGACCTTTTAGAAAAATATGATGGTGCCGTTTTAAGAATTGCCCTCCTAAGCGCTCATTACAGAAAGCCGCTCGATTGGTCAGAACAAGCCCTCCACCAAGCGCAAAAGCAATATGATCGTATAGCGAAAGCATTAAAAATGCTGGAAAAATTTGAAACAAGGCAAATCCCTCCAGAAAGCGACGTTCTAAATGCGCTGTGCAATGATCTGAACACCCCAGCGGCTTTTGTCGCCCTTAATAACCTTGTTAACCGCATCAACGAACCAGACACACCTAAAGGATCAACACTGAAAAGCATCATAATTTCTACGCTAGATCTTCTCGGCATTGAGCCCCCTGATGTAGCGCAGGCTGAAAATGAGCACGTAAACACATCTGAATTCGAGGGGCTTTTACAAGAGCGTACACAAGCCAAAGCCGATAAAAACTGGGCGCGCGCAGATGAGATACGCGATGAGCTCACCGCTCATGGCTATAAGATCATCGACACTGCTGAAGGGCCAAAGCTGGAAAAGCTATAACGCTTTTACGCTGAGCTGTGCTCTTTTACTGAGAGATTAATACGCGGTAATACACATATTCCGCTGGCGAAGTTGTCTTTTGAATACAGACTGAACGCAAGCCATCTAAGCTGGCATCACTATCGCCAATTGTCTCACTATAAGAAAAAGAGCCAGTATATTTCGTATTTCCGACATCCGCATCAGTAGGCGGCGCATCTGATAAGTTTGCGCTCACGCCCAGCAAATCATTAAGCTGCTGACATACTGATAAATCCAGCTCATCCAAAACCATTATAATATCGGCACAGCTTGCGCTTGCACACGTCATCCCAGCACCTTGGATCGCATTATCACCATAGAAATGCCATTCATAATCAGGCGCTGGCGTATCAGCAAAAATATCCTTTGGCGGCTCTAAATAGCTCACGCCACCACCAGCAGGTGCAAAAATCTTACACAAATCTTCAGTGCAGTTCCCATTGCTATAGCCAGAGACAATATCATTTTCAAAGCTAAGCTCACTCAAAGAGTATCCACGCAAACGAAGCTGCGCAGCCGCATTGGCGACCGTGTTTGAATAATCAATAAGATCAGTCGCCGCAAGTCTCGCTTTTTCAGCGCTCACACCAGAGCCACTGCTCCGTCCGCCCTGACTAACAGCAAAGCTCAAAGCACCAAGCATCGCCACAGCGATTAAAATAAAGAATAAAGCATTACCAGATTGGCGAGCGCGATTAAGCTGAGATATATTTTTCATGTTCATGGGTTTATCATACACTGGTGCAGTATTTTTGAAAATCACTTTCATCACTTCTCAAAACATGGACAGGAATAACATCAGCGCCTTGCGCCGCTAAAACCAGCAAAACATCTTTTCCAAGACCAATCTCTACATGATCCTGTATGCCAATCCCCAATACAGGCTTAACCAATGGCTGCCCATCTGAAAGCGCCTTTACAACCGCATGATAACGCTGTTGATCCTTATCCTTCAAAAGCTCTGGCGCCTTAACAGCCCCATCACTTTGTAGCCATTCAAAGCTAAAAAGCGATGAACGCCAGCTTTTTAAAATCTGTGCGACATTGACCTCCAGCTCGATATATTTATCGGGCGCAGCGCTTACAGCTTTATGATCAATAAAAAGTGGTGACTTGAACATATCCATCATATTATATAATCTCTATTATATTAAAAAAGAATGAAAGTATGAGCTGCTAATCATGACAATGCCAAACGCCCAAAACACACCAGAGATTATCACAGTCGACCCAAAAGCAGACGAAGTAAAATGTGACGGCGGTGGCGGCGCATTAGGCCACCCAACTGTCTGGTATAGCCTCGACGGCGTTGAGCGCGTAGAATGCGGCTATTGCGACCGCGTCTTTGTTAAAAGCGCTTAAGCTTGACGATTTTGTAAAATCCCTTATATATTTTAAATATAGGCGATGCCTCAATTGGGTCGCCTAATATATTAATATTGAAACTTGCTTTTGAGATAAGGAGTTTTACCAATGACGACAGGACGCGTAACCCTGTTCGATAGCCCGTTATTTTTGGGCTTCGACCATATAGAAAAAACTTTCGACCGCATGAGAAAATCTGGCGGAGAAGGCTACCCCCCATACAATATAGAACAAATAGGCGATAAAGGTTTTCAGATCACACTCGCCGTTGCTGGCTTTTCAATGGATGATCTCGATGTTGAGATAGAGCACAACCAGCTCACTATTCGCGGCAAGCAAAATGAAGATGAAGAAGACGAACGTATTTTCCTACATCGCGGCATAGCAGCACGTCAGTTCCAACGCACTTTCATCCTCGCAGATGGCGTAGAGGTTCGCGGGGCAGCTATGGATAATGGCTTACTCCATATCGCTCTAGAGCGCATCATCCCAGAATCTAATGCTAAGAAAATAAAAATACATACACCTTCATCAATGAACGGCAATGCCCCAAAAGCTATTGGGGTTGATAAGAAAGAAAATGAGCAAACTTAAAGATCTTTTAAGTTTTTTACTGCATTAAGGAGTTAAGTATTATAAAATAATAGAGTACAGCAAGGGTCATAAATAAGATGAAAAATAACGAGAACGCACCAGAATTAGAACTATCTACTGAACAACAAATCGAAGTCCTTCGTAATATCAGCAAAGATGACTTGCAAGGTTTACTCATGCAAGATGTCGCTTACATCAAAACAATCGAGATTGATGGCAAAGACCGCTTCGCAATTCATGCTGCTGACGGCACACCACTCTCCGTCATGGACGATAAAAACTCAGCGCTCAGCGCTTTATTTGAAAATGATCTTGAAGCAATCACGCTGCACTAATTTTCTTTAATTTATCTAGCAAAAAAAGCACGCCTGTAATTATGGACGTGCTTTTTATTTATCTTCATTAATAATCTGACTTAAGCCGCGATCATCCAGCCTTCAGGATTAACCAGTAAAGACTGCATTTGCATCTCGTCCTCAGCCTCTAAAAGACGCATTTGCAAATCTTCATTTTTCAAAAGACGTACAACCCGAGAAACACGACGTAAATGCAATGGCCCCTCTCGCAATGGCGAAAGAACCATAGCAAACAGACGCACGCCACGCATATCTGAAGACATAAAATCCACCTCTTCATCCAA
>NZAJ01000009.1 GCA_002687495.1 Micavibrio sp.
GACGCGGCGATGCGCGCGCTCCATAAAGACAATAAATGCAATGACAGCAACGATCATCACGAAAAGGAAAAGAAGCATAGCACCGCTCATCTGCCCTTGACGCGTAAGCTCTAATGTCGAGCCGATAGCGCGCGGAAGTTCTGCCACAATCCCTGCGAAAATGATAAGCGAAATACCATTACCGATGCCGCGTGCTGTGATTTGCTCACCGAGCCACATCAAGAATACTGTACCGCCTACGATCGAGATTACAGTTGAAACGCGAAACTCTAGACCTGGGTTAATCACCGCAGAGCCGCTTTGGCCTTGCATAGCTTCTAGACCTACAGCCAAGCCATAAGCTTGAATCGCGGCTAAAAGCACTGTGAAGTAGCGAGTATATTGGTTGATTTTCATACGCCCAACTTCACCCTCTTTTTTCATCTCTTCTAGCTTAGGCGACATCGCTGTTGCGAGCTGCATAATGATCGAAGCCGAAATATAAGGCATGATATTGAGGGCAAAAATGGTCATACGTGATAACGCACCACCAGAAAACATGTTGAACATATCCAAGATACCGCCGCCCTTTTGGTCGAAGATTTCTTGCCAGATGTGAGGGTCAATACCAGGAACAGGAATATAGGTTCCCAAGCGGTACACAAGGAGTGCACCTAAAACAAATAATATACGCTTTTTAAGCTCAGTCGCTTTGGCAAAAGCACCCCAATTTGCGTTCTTTGCAAGCTGTTCAGCAGCGGAGGCCATAAATTTACCCTTTCAAATCCATCTTAAATGATCTTTTAAAGGCTACAGTCTTAAAGAAAACTCTTTCATGCTGCAAGCCCTCATCGACATGTAAGCTGTGAATATACATATGTTTTTTGCTGTTTTTTTAATTGCGTGACTAGCGAGAGAGTTTTGCATCCCAGTTTTTACATTTGGCGCGCACAGCGGCATATTCTTGAGCCGTATCAATTTCGGACTGGCGCGTTGATAATACTGGTAATATTTGCGAAAGATAGCGCTCTAAAGTCTCGTTCAAAGGCTGTTGTAATTTCTCTTGCGCATAATTGATTTGGTTTTTAGACATCGGCCCTAAGAAGCGCTTTGTATTTCTTGAAATATCTCTCACCTCACGTTTAAAGCGCGGAGCATATTCGCGGATAAATTTCTTCATCGTGTTGATGTGCTTTTGCTCATGGGTCAACACAGCTGTATATTCACAAGATCCACGCTCGAAATTACTAGCAATATGCACCTCGGGCTTGCCGTAAAACACGACTTTAACCTTACTTAAGCCCACACAATAACGGTCATTTTGTGACATGACTTGCAGCTCGACCTCACTTTTATAACCGATTTCACCACCGCCGAGACCGCCGACAACCGAGCCACTCTTTTCTTGTCCTTGGCTATGCGTTAAAAAATCGGCTGATTTCGTGCGGATATATTTGGTCGGCGCCATGGCCATTTTCACTTCATATTTAGGCTGATCAAATTCACAAAAGCGCACTTGCGATCCGGCCGCATATGAAGGCTGAGCGATGAGTGAGAGTAGCATAGCAAACAAAAACGCTACGATATAGTTCCTTAATTCACAACGCATAAATGTCTCATATCTCCAGAAATAGATGGGTGCGTATCATTTGAATAGAATAACATAAGACATATAAATTGTGCGTTAAATCTCAATAGAATTAAAAGCTGCACACAAAGAGCATAAATAAAAGGAGACATAGAAAGACAAGAAAAAAACCCGCCTAAAAATAAGCGGGTTTTTAAAATCTGATACTAACTAGCTTTTATTATTTTTCGCCACGTTTTTTAATTGGTGCAACTTCACGGACGATCAGCTCAATTTTACCGCCTGCTTTTTCAACAGCTTCAGTTGCGCCTTTTGACGCTTTAGTAATTTTAAGCTCAACTTTAGTTGTTAGCTCACCATTTGCGAGAAGTTTAATACCATCACGCTTACGGCTAACTACACCAGCTTCAACAAGCATATCTTCATCAATCGCTTTTTTCGCATCCACTTTTTTAGCATCAATTGCTGCTTGTAGGTGACCAAGTGAAAGCTCAACAAGGTTTGTTGCGAATTTAGTGTTGTTAAAGCCGCTTTTAGGCATACGCATATAGAGAGGCATTTGACCGCCTTCATATCCGCCAATAGCAACACCAGAGCGAGATTTCTGACCTTTTTGACCAACGCCAGATGTCTTACCTTTACCAGAACCAATACCGCGACCTACGCGCATACGATTTTTAGTAGAACCTGCTTTTGGTTTAATTTCATTCAGTTTCATTGTTCAATTCCTTTGCCTATAAAAGACGTTAAAACTTAAGCCGCGTCTTCAACCTTAACAAGGTGACTTACTTTACGGATCATGCCGCGAACTGCTGCAGTATCTTCAAGTGTGTTTGTGCGGTGCATTTTGTTAAGACCAAGACCGATCAGAGTCGCACGCTGCTTTTCTTGACGGCCAATTGGAGAGCCAATTTGTGTCACTGTTACTGTCTTACCAGATGCAGCTTTCTTTGTCGCTTTAGGAGCAGCAGCTTTTTTCTCAGCTGCAGGCTTTTTTGCTGCAGTTTCTTTTTTAGGAGCAGCTGCTTTCTTTGCAGGTGCTTTTTTAGCTGGTGCCTTAGTCGCTTTTTTCTCTTCTTCAGCCATAACGATCACTCTTATCCTTTAAATTAACCTTCAGCTTCTTCCGCTGCTGTTTCTGCTTCACTACCAACCATGACTTCACGGCCAGAAACAATATCGCTTACTTTCTTGTTACGGCGAGCAGCCACTTGACGTGGGTTTTGCATTTGCTCTAGAGCAGCAAAAGTTGCGTTCACCATTGAGTAAGGGTTGTTTGAACCAATTGCTTTAGCAACGATGTCTTGAATACCAAGCGCTTCGAATACCGCACGCATTGGACCACCAGCAATAATACCAGTACCACGTGTTGCAGAGCGAAGAAGTACGCGACCTGCACCATGACGGCCTTTAATATCGTGGTGAATTGTACGACCTTCACGAAGGGGTACACGGATCATCTTACGCTTAGCTTGCTCTGTTGCTTTTTTAATCGCTTCAGGAACTTCACGTGCTTTAGCATGACCATAACCAACGCGACCTTTACCATCACCAACAACCATCAAAGCTGCGAAACCCATGCGGCGTCCACCTTTAACTGTTTTAGCAACACGGTTGATACCCACTAGACGTTCTAGTAGTTCTGGTTCTTCGCGTTCTGTATGCTGTTCTTGTGCTCGAGCCATATTTTAAATCCTCTTTTCCTAATCCTTATAAGACCAAGCCGCCTTCGCGTGCAGCTTCTGCAACCGCTTTAACACGGCCGTGATAAATAAAACGACCGCGGTCGAAAACAACTTTTTCAACACCGGCTTTTTTAGCGCGCTCAGCGATCAGCTTACCAACTTGTGTTGCTGCTTCTACTGTTGAGCCACTTTTTAGCTTTTCTTTTAGCTCAGCTTCTAGTGTGTTTGCTGATGCTAATGTTACACCTTTAATATCGCAGATTACCTGTGCGTAGATCTGCTTACCTGTGCGGTGTACAGACAAACGTGGGCGTGTCTCACGATTTGATACGCGATCAATATTCACACGACGAATTTTATTACGTGTGCGGTATGTTCTGCGCTGCGCGGATGTTAATGCTTTTGCCATTGTTTTCTTCCTTATGCCTTACGCTTAATTATTTCTTCTTACCTTCTTTGCGGATGACATATTCATCAGCATAGCGGATACCTTTACCTTTATATGGCTCAGGTGGTTTAAAGCCACGGATCTTAGCTGCAACTTGACCTACAAGTTGCTTGTCGATACCTGAAACTTCGATATTTGTTTGACCATCCATTGTTACTTTTGCACCAGCTGGTACATCGTAACGAACTTCATGTGAGAAACCCAAAGACATCACAAGTGTGTTACCTTGCATATTACCACGAAGACCAACCCCATGAATTTCAAGTTTCTTTGAATAACCTTCGCTTACACCAATAACAATATTGTTAACAAGTGTGCGCATTGTCGGCCAAATCTGTGACGCGAAACGGCTGTTAGACTTAGGTGCTAGAACAACGATTTTATCGTTCTTACCATCATCATTTGCAACTTCTTCTAGCTTAGCAGACACTTCATCATGAATTGTAAGCTCAAGCTCGCCAAGTTTACCTTTTGCTTTTAGCGCTTGGCCATCAAGTGTGACTTCAACACCGTCTGGGATCGCTACAGGTTTATTACCAATACGTGACATTACACTTAACTCCTTAGAATACCTGACACAGAACTTCGCCGCCAACATTGGCTTCGCGTGCTGCGTGATCTGCCATAACACCACGTGGTGTTGATACGATCAAAATACCAAGACCGTTATAAAAACGAGGCATTTCTTTCATGCTCGTATATACACGACGACCAGGTTTTGAAACACGATCAAGCTTACGGATTACGCCGCGGCCTTCGCTGTATTTCAATTCGATCAGCAAATTCTTTTTGTTATTATCCAGATCTACTGGCTTGTATGCGCGGATGAAACCTTCATCAGCTAAAACCTTACATACATTCTCACGTAATTTAGAATACGGACATTCGATAACAGACTTGTTAGCCATTTGACCGTTTCTGATACGTGCCAGCATATCACCTAGAGGATCACTCATTGCCATGATTTAATACTCCCCTTCTTACCAGCTTGACTTGACTACGCCTGGAAGCTCACCACGAGATGCCAGGTCACGGAGTGCGATCCGTGAAAGATTTAATTTACGGTAGTAACCGCGTGGACGACCTGTCAGAGCACAACGATTGCGCTGACGAACTTTTGCCGAATTCTTAGGCAATTTGTCCAATTGCATCATAGCTTGAAAACGCTCATCAGCAGGCACTTCTTTGTCCTTGATGATTGCTTTAAGCTGCGCGCGCTTATTCGCATATTTCTTGGCTAGTCGTTTGCGCTTAACATCGCGCTCAACCATAGATACTTTTGCCATCTATATATGTCCTTCTTCTTACGTTTAGCTCTTATTTCTTATACGGCATCTTGAAGAGACGTAGTAATTCACGCGCTTCTTCATCTGTTTTCGCCGATGTACACACAATAATATCCATTCCGCGGATCTTATCGACTTTGTCATATGAGATCTCAGGGAAAATGATATGTTCTTTAATACCTAGTGCGTAGTTACCACGACCATCAAAACTCTTTGAGCTCACACCGCGGAAGTCGCGAACACGAGGAAGAGCGATTGTGATAAAACGATCTAGGAATTCATACATTTGCTTACGACGCAAAGTCACTTTACAACCAATTGCTTGGCCATCACGAATCTTGAAAGATGCGTTTGATTGCTTTGCTTTCGTAATAACTGGACGTTGACCAGCAATTAATGCCATATCGTTTGCTGCATTTTCAATATGCTTACGGTCTTGAGTTGCTTCACCCACCCCCATATTGATTACAACTTTTTCCAACTTAGGAATTTCATGGATATTTTTATATCCGAACTTTTCCTGCATCGCTGGAACGATTTCTTTTTCGTATATTTCTTGATAACGCGCTTTCATGTCTTTTCTCGCTCTTTATCTCTATTCTACAGTTTCGCCGGACTTCTTAGCCACGCGAACCTTTTTACCATCTTTCAAAATCTGATAGCCAACACGTGTTGCATTACCAGTCTTTGGATCAGCCAATGCCACATTAGAAGCATGGATAGATAGCTCTTTTTTCTCCAAACCACCTGCAGAGAATTGCGTAGGCTTTTGGTGCTTTGTTACAACATTCACACCTTGAACGATTACGCGGTTTTCAGCAGGGATCACTTTAAGAACTTCGCCTTTTGAGCCTTTGTCCTTACCTGTCAAAACGACAACTTGGTCGCCTTTTTTAATTTTCATCTTTGCTTGAGCCATTGTTAAAGCACCTCACCAGCCAGAGAAATAATTTTCATGTAGCCTTTACCACGTAGTTCACGTGTTACTGGGCCAAAAATACGAGTACCGATTGGCTCACCATTATTGTTGATCAAAACGCATGCGTTTGTGTCAAACTTAATTGTTTCACCATAAGGACGGTTTAGACCTTTTTTCGTACGCACGATAACAGCGCGCTGAACGTTACCTTTTTTAACGCGGCCACGTGGAATAGCATCTTTAACAGATACGATTACAACATCACCAACATTTGCAGTACGGCGCTTAGAACCGCCTAAAACTTTAATACACTGAACTTCGCGAGCACCGCTATTGTCAGCAACTTCCATTCTTGATTGCATCTGAATCATGATTAAGCGTCCTTCTTCTTAGCGGTTGTCTTAGCAGCTGGCTTCTTAGCAGGAGCCTTCTTCTCAGCTTTTTCAGCAGCGTCCTTTTTAGGAGCAGCTTTCTTAGGCGCGGCCTTTTTTGCTGCTTCTTTTTTCGGCGCAGGTGTTGAAGTCGCTTCATCACCAGTTACCACAGTCCAACGCTTTGTTTTTGAGATTGGACGGCACTCAATGATAGAAACGCGGTCACCAGTTTTGAACTGATTAGCTTCATCATGCGCAGTGAACTTGTCTGTCTTTTTAATATATTTCTTATAAATAGGATGCATAAAACGACGCTCAACAAGAACTGTAATTGTCTTGTCTGTTTTATCGCTGACTACATCGCCTTCTAGAATACGTCTTGGCATATCGTCTTCCTTACCTTCTACAAACCTTACTAAGCTGCCTTGCTTTTAGAAGCGCCCTTAGTGGCCTCTTCTTTGAGCTTAGCGTTTAAAAATGTTTTAATACGAGCGATTGTACGGCGACCTTTACGCACACCGTCAGTCTTTTCCATTGTGCCGTTTGCACGCTGGAAACGCGCATTCATCTGCGCCTTACGCTCATCGATCAAAATCTTTTGCAGTTCATCAACTGTCTTTGTTTTTAGATCTTCGGCTTTCATCTTATGCAGCCTCCTCTTTTGCACCAATACGTGCTACGAATTTTGTTTTAATAGGCAACTTCATCGCTGCTAAAGAAAAAGCTTCACGCGCCATTTCCTCAGAAACACCATCAAGTTCAAACATGATACGGCCAGGCTTAACACGTGCTGCCCAGTAATCTACTGAACCTTTACCTTTACCTTGACGAACTTCAAGAGGCTTTGCTGATACAGGCACATCTGGGAAGACGCGAATCCAAAGCTTACCTTGACGACGTAGGTGACGAGTAATAGCACGACGTGCTGCTTCAATCTGACGCGCTGTAATGCGGTCTGGTGTAAGAGCCTTCAGTCCATATGCACCGAAATCAAGACTCGTACCGCCTTTTGCAAGACCGTGAATACGGCCTTTATGCTGCTTGCGATATTTAAACTTTTTTGGGCTTAGCATTGTTGCTTATCCTATATTTTAGTCAAAAAAAATTTCACTCACATAGACTTTCCACTTTTTGTGGTAGTTCCTATATGGCGCTTAAAACCAAGTTTTTTAATTTCGTGCGCGGTTTATAACCTACTTCCAAACAAAAAGCCAGAAGTTTTTTTCATTACGCGAAATTAACGGCTACGTGGCGCTCCACCTTGAGCATTTTCAATACGCTTATCACGCGCCATTGGGTCATGCTCCATGATATCGCCTTTGTAAATCCATACTTTTACACCGATGATACCAAATGTTGTCAAACCTTCAGCTGTACCATAATCAAGATCAGCACGAAGTGTGTGTAGAGGCACGCGACCTTCACGGTACCATTCAGTACGCGCGATATCTGCACCACCTAGACGACCAGAAACATTCAAACGAATACCGCCAGCGCCCATACGAAGTGCACCTTGAACTGCACGCTTCATTGCACGACGGAAAGATACACGACGCTCAAGCTGTTGTGCTACACCTTCAGCTACAAGCTGCGCATCCATTTCAGGCTTACGAACTTCAACGATGTTTAGAGAAACATCACCACCTGCACGGCGTGAAAGTTGTGAGCGAAGTTTTTCAATGTCCGCACCTTTTTTACCGATGATCACACCTGGACGTGCTGTGTGCACTGTAACTTTAGTGTTCTTCGCAGCGCGCTCGATAATAACTTTAGAGATACCAGCAGCTTTAAGATGCTCAGTCACAAATTCGCGAAGTTTCAAGTCTTCTACTAATTTCTCAGCATAGTCACGGCCAGCATACCAGCGGCTGTCCCATGTACGGTTGATACCTACTCGAAGACCAATTGGATTAACTTTTTGTCCCATTTCGTACTAGCTCCTTAAACTACGCGTCTGCTTCTTTAACCACGATGGTCATGTTACTGATTTTCTTTTCGATACGAGCACCACGGCCACGTGCGCGAGCCATGAAACGCTTCATAATCACAGTCTTACCAACTGTTGCTTCAGAAACCACCAAGCGGTCAACATCTAGACCATGGTTATTTTCTGCGTTAGCGATTGCTGATTGCAAAAGCTTACGAACATCCTGAGCGATACGACGCTTAGAAAATTCAAGATCAACTAAAGCGCGGCCAGCATTCTTTCCACGAATTGTCTGCGCAACCAAGTTTAACTTTTGCGGAGATGTACGGAAATATTTACCGTAGGCTCTTGCTTCATTTTCCGCTACGCGGCGAGGGTTCTTTTGTTGTCCCATTGTTCCTTACCTCTATTTCTTCTTCGCTTTTTTATCTGCGCCATGACCGTAATATGTACGAGTTGGTGCAAATTCACCGAGCTTATGACCGATCATTTGGTCGCTGATTACAACTGGAATGAATTTATTTCCGTTGTGAACGCCGAATGTCAAACCGATCATATTCGGTAGGATTGTTGAACTGCGTGACCAAGTTTTGATCACTGTATTTTTACCCGCTGAACGTGCTTCCTCAACTTTTTTAAGGATGCTTTTTGCTACGAACGGACCTTTCCATACACTACGTGCCATGATTTAGAACTCCTTATTTCTTCTTACGGCTGCGGATAATGTATTTATCCGTTGCTTTATTCTTACGTGTTTTATAACCCTTCGTTGGAACACCCCAAGGTGTAACTGGGTTACGACCACCTGATGTACGGCCTTCACCACCACCATGTGGGTGATCAACCGGGTTCATCACAACGCCGCGAACATGTGGGCGACGGCCCTTCCAACGGTTACGACCCGCTTTACCCATATTCGTGTTCATGTGATCAGGGTTAGATACTGCACCAACAGTTGCCATACACTCACCACGAACGATACGAAGCTCACCAGAGGCTAGCTTGATCTGTGCGTAACCTTGGTCACGACCAACAAGCTGTGCATATGAACCAGCAGAGCGGATCATCTGTGCGCCTTTACCTGGCTTCATCTCGATATTGTGGATGATTGTACCAACAGGCATGTTTTTCAATGGCATTGCGTTACCAGGCTTAACGTCAGCTTTATCGCTAGCGATGATTTTGTCACCAACATTTAGACGCTGAGGAGCTAGAACATAACGAAGTTCGCCATCTGCATATTTAACAAGAGCAATAAACGCTGTACGGTTTGGGTCATACTCAAAACGCTCAACAGTTGCTTCAACATCAAACTTGTCACGTTTCCAATCGATGATACGGTAACGCTGCTTGTGACCGCCACCAATATTACGTGATGTGATACGACCTTTATTGTTACGACCACCTGTTTTCTTCTTACCTTCAGTAAGAGTCTTTTCAGGTTTGCCCTTCCAAAGATCGCTACGATCGATCTGAACCAGCTGACGCTGACCAGGCGATGTTGGGTTAAACTTCTTTAATGCCATTTTCTTTTTCCTTTTTCATTTAAAGAGCTCATTCTCGGCGAGCCACCATAGTTGCATAAAACTTTAATTAGATAGCTGAACCAGTATCAATAGTTTGACCATCTTCAAGTGTGATAATCGCTTTTTTGAAATCAGAGCGCTTACCCATGATTCCTTTAAAACGCTTAGTCTTACCTTTTTGTATAAGTGTATTTACAGCTTTAACTTTCACGCCGAAGATGTTTTCCACTGCCGTTTTGATTTCCGGCTTAGTTGCATCTTTTTTCACTTTAAAAGTGATTTGGCCGTGCTCAGATCCAAGTGTTGCTTTCTCAGTAATGTGAGGCGCAACGATTACTTGGTAATCTCTTTCAGTTGCTTCTGTTTTCTTTTTAGCAGCCATTGTCTTTACTTCCTTTTCTTGATCGCGACTTTTTCAAATCAGCGATTAATCTTTCAATTTCTCAGCGAGGTCGTTAACAGCCTCTTTTGTTAGAACCAAAACATCACGGCGAAGAATGTCATAAACATTTGCACCTTGAGATGGAAGAACATCGATGCGTGGCAAGTTAGCCGTTGCACGAGCGAAGTTAACATCAATCTCTTTACCACCGATGATCAAAGCATTTGTAAGTTCAAGCTTAGCGAATGCTGCAGCCATTGGCTTTGTTTTGTGATCTTTAGCTTTAGCGTCATCCAAGATGATAAGCTTGCCTTTAGCCGCTTTGCTTGAAAGTGCACATTTAAGTGCAAGCTTACGGATCTTTTTAGGAAGGCTAATCGCATGTGAACGCACAACTGGACCATGTACAACAGCACCACCACGGTCTTGTGTACGCTTCAAGTCACCTGCACGTGCGCGGCCAGTACCTTTTTGAGCCCAAGGCTTTTTACCTGTACCGGATACTTTGTCACGTGTTTGTGCAGCATGTGTACCAGCGCGACGTTTTGCGAGCTGATAGTTCACAACGCGGTGAATGATGTCATTACGAACATCAACGCCGTAGATTGCTTTATCTAGTGTAATTTCACCAGAATCTTTGCCTTCAAGAGTTTTAACAGCGATTTTCATTATTCTTCACCTTTCGCTTCTTCTTGTGCTTCTGGCGCATCAACTTGAGCGTCTTCAGCTTTGTTCTCTTCTTTTGCAGGAGCTTTGCTCTCTACGATACCAGCTGGCATTGGAACACCCTCAGGAGCAGGCTTTTTAACCGCATCCTTGATCATAACCCAACCAGATTTCGCGCCCGGTACTGCACCTTTAACAAGGATTAGACCATCTTCTTCATCTACAGCAACGATCTGCAAGTTTTGTGTTGTTACGCGCTCAGCACCCATGTGACCAGCCATTTTCTTGCCTTTGAAAACCTTACCAGGCTCTTGACACTGACCAGTAGAACCATGTGCACGGTGAGAGATAGACACACCGTGAGATGCACGCATACCGCCGAAGTTGTGACGCTTCATCGCACCGGCAAAACCTTTACCGATTGAAGTACCTGTCACATCAACATATTGACCAGCAACGAAGTGATTTACACTTAGCTCAACGCCAACTTCCGGCACGTTCTCATTAGAGATAACGCGAAACTCAACAAGCTTTTTCTTTGGTGCTACTTTTGCTTTCGCATAGTGACCACGATTAGCTTTGCTTACGTTTTTAACTTTTGCATCTTCAGCGCCGATCTGAACAGCTGTATAGCCGTCTGTCTCTTCACTGCGGATAGCCACAACCTGACAGTTATCCATCTTGAGAACTGTTACAGGGATATGACGACCATCTTCATCAAAGACACGTGTCATGCCTTCTTTTCTTGCGATCAATCCAATTCTGTTTTGGGCAATAGCCATTTTCTTTTTTTCCTTTCTAGAGGTTGGCCCTTTTTATAGAAGAACCAACTTAGTTGTCTTTTGCATTTATCTTAAAAAATTAAGCTGCCTGCATTTGACCGATTTTAATTTCAACATCCACACCAGCGGCCAAATCTAACTTCATAAGAGCGTCGATTGTCTGTGGTGTAGGATCAACAACATCCAAAAGTCTTTTATGAGTTCTCATCTCGAACTGCTCCTGAGAGCCTTTGTTCACGTGAGGAGAACGAATAACCGAAAACTTTTTAATTTTGGTTGGCAAAGGCACTGGACCACGAACACCTGCGCCAGTACGCTTTGCTGTGTTCAAGATCTCTGCGCATGCTGTGTCCAGAATGCGGTGATCAAATGCCTTTAGAGTGATCCGAATGCTTTGCGCGTCCATTTTCTTGTTTCCTTCTATTCTTCTTATCTACTCTTAATTACTCAATAATCTTTGACACAACACCCGCGCCAACAGTACGGCCACCTTCGCGGATCGCGAAACGTAGACCTTCGCTCATCGCGATTGGTGCAATCAATGTTACTTCAAGATTGTTGATGTTATCACCAGGCATCACCATTTCTGTACCTTCTGGCAAAGAACACTCACCTGTCACGTCAGTTGTACGGAAGTAGAACTGTGGACGGTAGTTTGTGAAGAATGGTGTGTGACGACCACCTTCATCCTTAGAAAGGATGTAAGCTTCTGCCACGAATTTTGTGTGTGGTGTAATTGAACCAGGCTTACAAAGAACCTGACCACGCTCGATGTCTTCACGCTTAGTACCACGAAGAAGCGCACCGATGTTATCGCCTGCTTCACCACGGTCAAGAAGCTTACGGAACATCTCAACACCTGTGATTGTTGTTTTCTGTGTTTCACGGATACCAACGATCTCGATCTCGTCACCCACATTGATAACACCGCTCTCAATACGACCAGTCGCAACAGTACCACGACCAGAAATTGAGAATACATCTTCAACAGGCATAAGGAAGTCTTTGTCAACTTCACGTGCTGGTGTTGGGATGTAGCTGTCAACTGCTTCTAGAAGCGCTTCGATTGAGTTCTTACCGATCTCATCATCGCGGCCTTCAACAGCTGCCAATGCAGAACCTTTAATGATAGGAATATCATCGCCAGGGAAGTCATAAGATGAAAGAAGTTCACGAACTTCCATTTCTACCAATTCAAGTAGCTCTTCATCATCAACCTGGTCAACTTTGTTCAAGTAAACAACAAGCGCTGGAACACCAACCTGACGTGCAAGCAAAATGTGCTCACGAGTCTGTGGCATTGGACCATCCGCTGCGTTCACAACCAAAATAGCACCATCCATCTGTGCAGCACCTGTGATCATGTTCTTCACGTAGTCTGCGTGACCTGGGCAGTCAACGTGCGCATAGTGACGATTCTCTGTCTCGTACTCAACGTGCGCTGTAGAAATTGTAATACCACGCGCTTTTTCTTCTGGCGCTTTGTCAATCTTGTCAACTGACTCACCTGCACCAAAGCGCATAGCAATCGCCGCTGTCAATGTCGTCTTACCATGGTCAACGTGACCAATTGTGCCGATATTTGCATGCGGCTTGGTTCTTTCAAATTTTTCCTTAGACATTTTCTAGTCTCCTTCTTTTATCTTTTAACTACTAGGCGCTATTCTTAAGCACCTAGGCTTTCTTTAACTTCCTGAGCGATTGCTGCAGGCACTGCTTCATAACGGTCAAACACCATAGAGAACTGCGCACGTCCTGAAGACATTGAGCGCAATGGGTTGATATAACCAAACATATTTGCAAGTGGAACTGCCGCTGTAATCACTTTCGCATTACCACGATCTTCCATTGAAGAAACCTGACCACGACGTGAGTTCAGATCACCAATGATATCGCCCATATATTCTTCAGGCGTTACAACTTCAACCTTCATCATAGGCTCTAGAAGTTGAGGACCTGCAGCCGCCATACCTTCTTTGAAAGCTGCCTTAGCAGCGATTTCGAAGGCCATAACGCTAGAGTCAACATCGTGGTAAGCACCATCAACAAGTGTCACTTTAAAGTCTAGCACTGGGAAGCCAGCGATAATGCCAGTTTCTTTTGCAAGATCTAGACCTTTTTGAACACCTGGGATGTATTCTTTAGGAACAGAACCACCAACAATAGTGTCAGTGAATTCAAAACCTGTACCTGGCTCGCCTGGTTCAAAGATAAGGTCGATTTTCGCGAACTGACCTGAACCACCAGACTGCTTTTTGTGTGTGTAGCTGATCTCAGCTTGCTTCGTGATAGATTCACGGTAAGCAACCTGTGGCGCACCAATATTTGCTTCCACTTTAAATTCACGCTTCATACGGTCAACCAAGATGTCTAGGTGAAGTTCACCCATACCTTTCATGATTGTCTGACCTGATTCATGATCAACATAAACTTGGAAAGATGGATCTTCAGCAGACAAACGCTGTAGAGCTGTAGACATTTTCTCTTGGTCAGCTTTTGTTTTAGGCTCAACCGCAATCTCAATAACAGGCTCAGGGAATTCCATACGCTCAAGAACAACTTGCTTTTGCATGTCACACAATGTGTCACCTGTTGTTGTGTCTTTCATACCTACGAAAGCAACAATATCACCAGTAGATGCTTCACTAATTTCCTCACGGTTATTTGAGTGCATCAAAAGCATACGACCAACGCGCTCACGCTTGTCTTTTACTGAGTTCTGAACATATGAACCAGATGTCACTGTACCAGAGTAAATACGTGCGAAAGTTAGAGAGCCAACAAATGGGTCGTTCATGATCTTAAAAGCAAGAGCTGAGAATGGCTCCTCATCTTTAGGCTCACGATTTTCAGCAACTTCAGCATCATCAACTTTAGTACCGAATGTTGTACCAATATCCAATGGAGAAGGTAGGTAATCAACAACCGCATCAAGCATCGGCTGAACACCTTTGTTCTTGAATGCTGAACCACAAAGAATTGGCACAAGCTGGTTAGAGATTGTTCCCTTACGGATACACATCTTAAGAACTTCGATTGTAGGCTCGTTACCTTCTAGATAAGCTTCCATGGCATCATCATCCATTTCAACAGCCATTTCGATAAGCTTCTCACGATATTCAGCCGCTTTATCAGCAAGCTCTGGACGAATATCTTGCTCAGAATATGTAGCACCTAGTTGCTCACCATCCCAGATGATCTCTTTCATTTTAAGAAGATCAACAACACCTTCAAGCTGGTCTTCAGAACCAATTGGAAGCTGGATTGGGCATGGCTCGATACCAAGACGGTCACGCATCATTTGCAGACAGTTATAGAAGTCTGCACCGATCTTATCCATCTTGTTCACAAAACACATACGTGGAACTTTATATTTATCAGCCTGACGCCATACTGTTTCAGTCTGTGGCTCAACACCAGCATTCGCATCAAAAACTGCGATCGCACCATCAAGAACACGCAACGAACGCTCAACTTCAATTGTGAAGTCAACGTGACCTGGTGTGTCGATGATGTTTAGGCGGAATTTACCTTTAGGGTCCACACCGTGCTCTGGACCAACCCAAAATGTTGTTGTCGCAGCAGATGTAATTGTAATACCACGCTCTTGCTCTTGCTCCATCCAGTCCATCGTTGCAGCACCATCATGCACCTCACCGATTTTGTGAGACTTACCAGAGTAGAAAAGGATACGCTCAGTTGTTGTTGTTTTACCAGCATCGATGTGAGCCATAATCCCGAAGTTACGGTAATGATCAATTGGATGTTCGCGTGTCATTGTATTAATGTTCCTTAAAAATAAATATTAAACCGTTACTCAAAATTACCAGCGATAGTGA
>NZAJ01000010.1 GCA_002687495.1 Micavibrio sp.
AAGCCCGCCTTTTGGCGGGTTTTTTAATGGGCAAATTGAATATATTTACTGCAACTACGATGGAATGGATAATAAAAAAGCCACCTTCATAGAGGTGGCTTAGTTTAGTGTATTTGAATGGCGCGCCCCGGAGGATTCGAACCCCCGACCTTCTGATCCGTAGTCAGACGCTCTATCCAGCTGAGCTAGGGGCGCACGCCTTGTCAAAAGTGGGCAGAACATACGCGATTAATTTTGCGAATGCAAGCACGAAAATAAGAAAAATATTTGCAAATACGAAAAAAATAATCTAATCCGTAAAATAAATATAGATGTTATAGACAGTTTTGCTTGACAGAATGCCTATTTAAGGGGATGCTGTGGGGGTGGCAATTTTCATCCACATCCTATACACTTCTTAAAAATCGTTTCGATTACATTAATATTAAGAATAGATCAGAGCATTATGTTTAAACCGCAAGGGCCTATTATGACTAAGAGAATTATGCTAACAGGCGCACTTATGATTGGCGCATCACTTTTTGCGACAACATCTGGCGCATTCGCTGAAACATATGGCAGCAAGGTGCCATCCCTCATTATTACGACAGATGACCTTCCAACGCATCTGACTGAAAAAGTTTATGCCAAACCTATTGAGGTCAGAAGTATAACAGCGACTGAAGTTTCAAGAGGCACATATCGCCAACCAACGGAAACAATGGTTACACGTAAAGTTGCTGATCTTTCAACGGAACTATATCGTGTTCAGCAAGAAGTTGAAGAATTATCAGACCGCCTTGGTTCAACACAAAAAGCCGGTGAAGATTGGGCAGCAGCCTATTACGCAAGTGTTGCGACGATAAATACACAACTACAATCAGGAACAACAAAGAGTAACCCTCGCCTTGTAGGTCAACTCTCTGATGCAGAGATCAAGCTAGAAAATCTTAATGACAATCTTGGCATGCTTAATTCATTAGCAGCAGAAGCTGCTGATATATCTTCGGAAGCTTCATTCCTGTTAGAGGAAACACGCGCTGCATATGGTATTGCTGGTGCTGTTGAGGAAGATCATGTCGAGCTAGCAAAGCTAGAAGATACAGTAAATAACACACTTGTTATTATTGATCGCGTTCTAAACACTGTAAATGATGATATTACACGCACAAGCACGTACTTGAGCAGTGAGCGCAGTAACTTGCGTACATTGGCATTGGCTGTAAGTAATGGTGATTTATACGGTAAGAGTTTATCAAATAGACCATTTTCAAGCGCTGCTGCACCATATGGCCAAACAGGTTACCATCAAGCTTCGGCAACTTCTCCGGCAGCATATGTGCCCCCTGCTCCTAATGCTCCAGCATTATCAGGTCCGCGACCGCTTGCTAAAATCAGATTTGATCGTTCAGATGTTGAATATCAGCAACCGCTTTATGCTGCTGTAAATGAAGCACTTCAACGCTATCCGAATGCTCGTTTTGACTTAGTGGCCGTTCACCCGGCAAATGGAAATGCAGCACAAGTTGCAATCGAAAGCACAAAAGCGCGCCGTAATGCAGAAAAAGTTCTTAGAACTTTAACGCAGATGGGCTTACCGATTGAGCAAATTGACCTATCATACAGTGATAGTGCTCAAGCTGCATCAAACGAAGTGCACCTCTTCGTAAAATAATCACTGACATTTTATAGATTTTAGTTTCTATGCCTTGACCTCTTAATGAGATTAAGGCTAGACACTATATATGTCTATCATCGCTAAAAGCACAAAAGTAATGACCTCATCATTGGACGACGAGCCCATCACTGTAAGGCTTGCGCAAACAGCCTCTGAAATAGAGCAAGCGCAATCAATTCGCTATAAAGTTTTTTATGAGGAATATGGTGCAAAACCAAATAACGAAATGCTCTTAGCGAAGCGTGATTTTGATAAATATGATGAGATAGCTGATCACCTCATTGTGATTGATAAAAGCACTGGTAAAGATGAGATTATCGGCACATATCGCTTATTGAGACGTGAAGCTGCAGATAAAATCGGCCAGTTCTATACAGAAGACGAATTTGATATATCCGCCCTACTCAACGCGGAAAAGAAATTGCTTGAGCTTGGTCGATCATGCGTCATGCCTGAATATAGAACCAAGCAAATTCTTCAGCTATTGTGGCAAGGTATTGCAGATTATATTACAGAATATGATATTGATCTTATGTTTGGCTGTGCAAGTATTCATAGCACTGATATTAAAAGCATATCGAAGCCTTTATCCTACTTACATCATTTTCACATGACACCGCGCACCCTAAGGCCACGCGCAATTAAGGGGCGTTATATCAATATGAATATCATTCCCCAAGAAGATATAAGCCCTAGACGAGTCTTCTCTGAACTCCCTCCATTAATTAAAGGCTACTTACGCGTAGGTGCAACTATTGGTGATGGCGCGGTAATTGATGAGCAGTTCAATACAACAGACGTTTGTATTGTTGTGCAGACACATATGGTGACGGATAGATATCGTAAACATTATGAGCGCAAAATTAATAAGACATTGCCAGGTGGCAATGCCCTAAAAGATATCAAATCCTAGATTTCACGCTAAATAACAGGCTAATAAATGAAATACATCATAGCTATACTAAGAATGCTGGCTTTTGCCGTTATTTGCATTTTAGTTATTATTCCACAATCATTAATATTAGCGATCACCAAGAAAAGATTCGCTTATATTCTACCGCACTTCTGGCACAAAGCTGTTTGCATTATCTTTGGTGTAAAAGTGAAGCTAAGCGGAAAAATTTATACCGAAAACCAAACAATCTATATCGGCAATCACATATCTTATCTTGATATCCCGGCTATAGCGAGTGTTCTCACTTATGGATCATTTGTAGCGAAAAAGGATGTATCTTCTTGGCCTGTCTTTGGCTTTTTAGCAACATTACAGCAAACAGCCTTCATTAGTCGCAGTGCTAAAGATGCTAAAAAAGAAAGTAATAATATCGATTCGATGCTCGCTGCTGGAAAGAATCTGATTATTTTTCCTGAAGGCACATCTACAGACGGGACAGTCGTAAAACCTTTTAAGTCCTCTTTATTCCAAATTGCCCTGACAGATCAAAGGAAAGATCTTTATATACAGCCATTTAGTGTCAAAGTTCTCACAACAAATGGTGTCGCTCCAACAACACAAGAGCAGCGTGATATCTATTCTTGGCACCTGAATATGGATACTGAATTACATGCCCATCTATGGAACTTTGCATGCAATAAAGAAACAGTTTTAAATCTTACATTTCATGAGCCAATTAAAGCATCTGATCATAATGATAGAAAAACACTTGCAAAACTATGCCATGAAGCCGTATCCAATGGGGTGTAGCTTCTATTTAAAATATTAAGCAAATAAACAACATTAAAGGAGAAACAATGTCTGCTGTAATAACACCTGAAGAAATGGCACGTGTACAATCATATCTTCAAAACAAATTCAAGAATACTGGCTTTGCCTTAAAAATGCGCGAAAAAGCAAAGGATTCTGTTGAGTTGCTCCTTAATGGTGAGTTTATTGCCGTAATCTATAAAGACGATGAAGACGGAGATATCTCATTTGATCTTAACATGTCTATTTTAGAAGAAGATTTGCCAGGTAGCCTATAAAGCCGAAAACTTTATACTTGCTAATACATATAGCATCACTATTGCTACTAGAAGATTTTCCACAAATTTGCTATCATATATATAGTGTAGTGGTTATTTAGGTAGCGGTAGTGATATTAAAAACTTACAATATTTATAAGGTAAATATTGCTGTATTTACTTTCTTTCTAGCTGTTTTTACTTTTGAAAATAAAGCAATAGCAGCGCAAAGCTTGACGTTCACCCCCCTCAATGATCAACGTGTTTTACATCAGCTATCGAACTTAAGTGCAATTAACGAGCAAAACTCTACGTTTGAGGTGGCGCATACAGATCTAAATGAAGATGGTATTGAGGAAATTGTGCTGAAAGACACCACGAACAATTGCGCAGTTACTAAATCCAGTTGTAACTACCACATATTAGCTAAAAAGAGCATTGGGGAGTTTATATTACTGGGCAAAATAGAAGCAAAAAAGCTTCTCATAGGTCAAGAATATACTCATGGCGTTAGAAATATTCTAATTTATGACAATGATGAAAATGATTATAAATATAAAATATATGCCTGGAATGCTTTAAAGGCCCAATACAATGAAGTGGATGATCGCTAGTTATGTTAGCAGAGCTTAAAAAGATAAAGTACAAACATGCATCCTTAAAGCTTTTATTAGGCTTACTCACCTTATCTGTATTACTTTCTAATTTTTCAAGAGAAGCCATGGCCTCTGGCAGCCCGCCACCCGCCATTACAAATGCATGTAACGATCAGTTTTACAGCATGATGGGAAATAATGCCTTTATGAATGCCGAGCGTGAAATAACAGCCTCAGAGGTTGTTATTCGTAAACCAGACAGTGTATTGGAGTATTCATGCTTTGACCAAGACGTAGCAATGATTGCAGAAGATATCGCAGATATATTTTCAGACTCATCTGACTATAATAGTTCGACCATGAATGTAAGCGGAAATGGCGTTGGCGATGACACATTAAGTCCAATTAGCTCGATAACATATAGCGTCAATATGGGTAATACTCATCTCGACAACAATATCAACGCACTTGTTTTACAAATGATTACAAAATATGACAATAATTTCACACACAAATTTTTAGGCGGCGCTACATCTATCGATTACGATTTAAAAAATAATGTAGCCGCAGTGAGCTCGACATGCGACTCTATGTACCAAGCATATTTTATGGCAAAATGTGAGAACTTTGCCGCAGATATACCTTTTGATTCCCTTGAAAACTGGGCCGGAAATGAATTTAGACAATTGCCGCAAGCATGTACTGGAGGCCAAAAAAATGGCATTCTAGCTGCGCCAGTTGCACAGCTAGACGATAACACTGCTACTGCACTAGACCGTATAACATATACATATTTTGATAGAATGAGTATCGCTGGCGGATCATGTGCAGACCCTATACCGACGGGACTAAAAGTGCATATTATAGAACGAAGCTTGGATGTTGCGGGCAACCCAACAGTGAGTGCAGATTATACTTATGATGATATGATTTGCCCTAACCCAGCATGTTATTATGATAACACTGCCAATAGATGTGAATTATAAAGACTATGAAACATACAGATTTGCTATCAACATAGTCTATAGCGTAGAATAATAGTGATAGAGCTAAAAAGGGCATTCAATGAAACATAAATCGCGATACAATATTTATTCATTCAACATACTGTTTAAATTCGTATTAATGATATCTCTTGCAGTGGTTCCAACGTTATTGACAAAAACAGCATATGCAGCGCCTTTTGCAACTTCTACATGTGATCCTGAATATATGAAATCACTTAATGCAAGAGCATGGCTCGAAGCACAAAGAGAAATAACACAAAACCAAAATCTTATAGTTAAGCCTGACAGTGTATTAGAATACTCTTGTTTTGATAGCCATCTCAATCATTTAGAAGATGCGGCGAGCAATTTATTCTCTGAAGATAGTAGCCGTTGGGGAACTGCTGCCGGTAATATGGGCTCTGCGTTAAGCTCGCTTCAGACAGCTAATAGCAACTATATTGATTCCAATTTCGATCACGATTTTGTGGGTGGCCGAAAAAATGTAACAGTCAATTCTGGTAATACCACTTACGAATGTGATGCCATGTTCAAAGTATGGCAAGAAGCTAAATGTATGAACTTCTTGGATAAAGGGCACGATGGATTTTTCACTTTAACGCAATATGCTGGCTTAACTGATGGTCAAGACTACAGAAAACTACCAGCAGTCTGCACAGGCGTTCAGCCATATACTAACAATATTAATGAAGCCGTAGGCTCCACAACACCGTGGAATGAAGATGAAGCACAAACTTATTTCTATCTTTTTGACAGAAGCGCAGAAACTGATAAATGCGGCAATAATCCTCCATCTGGTGGCGGTTCTATATCCAAAATCGCTACAGGCTTAGAGGTCTTCACTGATACTGGCTCTGTTACAAATTACGATGAACAGGTATGTTTAGTACCGGGATGTTATTTTGATCCAGATGCAAACGAGTGCAAGCTACCATAGATATCTAACAATATAGCTTTAGTTTTGAGAGAGCATAGTAGCGAGCTTTTGCTGAAAATCAGAAGAAAGATCATTTCCTTCTATAAAGGTCAAAATTGTACTTAAATTCTTCTGCTTATCAATTGGCACTGTAGAAGATTGCTTGGAATTAACAATTTCCTCTATTCGTTCAAATAAATCGGGGCTATTTTCGCTAATGATAGCACGCGTTTTTCGCAACTCTTCGATTGCATGATCGCTAGCTGAGAGCTTTTTTCTATTTTTAATTATACGTTTCATGGCCTTAAAATATAAAAAGAATTATAAATACTGTCAAAAAGAGCTTCCACAGCTACTCTCTAAACATTAATCTATAGATCCTAAGACTTCGTTAGCAAAAAAGGCATTGATGCTTAAACTTTATAAAAATCTGATGAAACACGCCGAAAGGCCTTTAGACAATCTCTTGGAAAAGCGGCTCGATCGTGGCAAAGAGCTACCAGAACGTATCCAGGAAAGAAAAGGTATCGCCTCAATCCAAAGACCAGACGGTAAGCTCTATTGGGTTCACGCTGCGAGTAACGGTGAAGCGCAGTCAGCTCTGATATTAATCAATGCTCTCCTTGAAAAAGATGATGAGCTCAACATTCTTATCACAACTGGTACAGTAACCTCAGCAAAACTTATGCAAAAGAACTTGCCTAAGAGGGCTATACATCAATTTTACCCACTTGATGTTCCCAAATGGTGCAAGGAGTTTATAGAGCACTGGAAACCAGATTTAGCATTATGGATGGAATCTGAACTCTGGCCGAATATGCTTCAAGAAATTAAGAGCAGCAATATCCCAGCGGCTCTTATCAATGCACGCCTATCGCCCAAATCATATAATCGCTGGAAGCTCATAAAATCTAGCTTCTCTAAGATGCTTGCATGCTTTCATTTGATCCTATGTCAAAATGACCAAGAAGCTACTTACTATTCCAAATTAGGCGGCCAAAACGTGCATGTTACAGATAATTTAAAGTACAGCGCCCGCCCCCTACCCCATAATAGTAATGATCTAACCGCTCTAAATACAGCAATTTTTAATCGTCCAGTTTGGCTATATGCCAGCACGCACAGAGGTGAAGAAGAGCTTGCAGCCAATATTCACAAGCAGTTAAAAGCGAAACACGCAGACCTTCTTACTATTATTGTGCCACGCCACCCAGAACGCGGAGACTTTATATATAAAGAGCTTAAAACCAGCTATCCTGATTTTGAAATAATCATGCGCTCAAATGAGAGAGCTTTACCGCAATTCGATACCGACATATATCTCGCTGATACGCTTGGAGAGCTAGGATTATTCTATAGGTCATGCCCAATAGCCTGTATTGGCAGATCCTTTAGTGATGATGGTGGTGGTGGCCACAACCCTATTGAAGCCGCTAAGCTACATTGTGCAATTATGGCAGGGCCACATGTGCAGAATTTGCAGGAAATATATGATGAAATATATGCTAACAAAGCAGCCATTAACCTTAATTCAGAAGCTGATTTTGTAGCACAGCTCGATAGACTTTTATCTGATAAACAAAAGCTTGAAGATTTACAGGCAAGATCTTTTAAATATGCAAATCAAAAAGCAAATGTTCTTGAGCGAGTCATGGAGAAGCTTGAACCCATTCTCCCGGAAAAGTAACACAAGATATGGCTAAAACTACACCATTCAAAACCCCCCATTTTTGGTATAAGGACAAACAAAGCTGGCATTCAAAATTACTATGCCCTTTAAGTTTTGCTTACAATGTTGCGCGCATAATTGATCAAAAAAACAAACAGAGTAAACAATATAAAGGAAATATACCTGTAATCTGTATAGGAAACGCTACAATTGGTGGCGGAGGTAAAACCCCCACTGCTATAGCCGTCATGCAGCTTATAAAAAATAATAAACTATACAACAATCCATGTTTCCTAACGCGCGGTTATGGCGCTGAATTAGATGGTCCTCATATTGTTGATAGCAAAATCCATAACTTCCAGCAGGTTGGTGATGAGGCTTTGTTATTAGCTAAACATGCACCGACTATTATCTCAAAAAATAGAGCAGCTGGAGCAAAATGGGCGGAGAAGAATGGCTATGATATAATCGTTATGGATGATGGTATGCAAAACCCAACACTTTATAAAGACATCATCATTCAAGTTCTCCCAGAATCTTTACCCTTTGGGAATAAAAAGCTATTTCCCGCTGGACCACTTAGAGAGCCATTAGAGGATGCCTTTGATAAAACAGATATATTCATTAATATTAACTCTAAAAAGATATTAGAAGAGCTTCCAAGCGATAAACTGTTACTGACAGCAAATATAGAAACCATCTATGACACAGATAAAAAAGAAAAATACATCGCATTTTGCGGGCTAGCCAGACCTGAGAAATTCTTTAATTCTTGTAAAAACATAGGGTTAAATATTATAAAAGAAAAAACATTCCCCGATCATTATCCGTATACACATGATGATCTAGAAACATTGTTGTCTATGGCGACTGATTGTGAAGCGAGCCTAATTACAACAGAAAAAGATGCTGTGAAAATCCCAAATATTAAAAATCTAGACAAAATAGAAATTCTGCCTATATCACTGAAACTCAATGATGAGGCTAAACTAATAAAACTTATCCAAGGCATCAAAAAGCCATGAAACAAATCCGTTATTTCATAGAAGGGTTATTACTCACTATATTCCTTGGCTTGTGCAAAATGCTTGGTGTTGAAGCCGCGTCCAATCTTGGCGGTTTTATAGGACGCAACATTGGCCCGAAATTGGCGGCCTCTCGTAAAGCGCTACGAAATTTAGAGCAAGCTCTCCCCGAAAAAACTGATGAAGAGTATCAAACGATAATCAAAGGAATGTGGGAGCATCTCGGACGCTTGATGGCCGAATACCCTCACCTCAAAAAAATAGCCAGTGCGCAATATACAGAGCTTGTTGATAAAGGTGTCCTTGATACACTTAAATCCAATAATCAAGGCGCCATATTCTTTGGCGGGCATCTAGGAAATTGGGAGATAAATGCTTCGGCAACATTTATACAAAAAGGCTTTGAAGCCGATATTACCTACCGTGCGCCAAATAACCCATATGTTGATAAGCTCTTGATGAAATGCAGGCAAATAGGCGGTAAAATTGAGGCCTATTCAAAATCCAGAGAAGGTGGAAGAAATATGCTACTGGCCCTTAAAAATGGGCATTCAATAGGTATATTAATTGATCAAAAATACAATGAGGGAATATCAGCCCCCTTCTTTAATCAGCAAGCAATGACTAACCCCGTATTTGTACAAATGGCGCAAAAATTTAAACTCCCGCTAATCCCGATTTGTAATCAGCGTTTACATGGTGCGCATTCAAGATTAACACTTTACCCAGAGATAAAAGTTTTTGATGATAATGGCGAACCTTTAGCCGTTGAGGATGTAATTAAAACAGCTAACTTATTTTTAGAAGAACGCATTAAACAAGCGCCAGAGCAATGGTTATGGCTACACAAACGATGGGGATAAACCTTAAGAAAGGATATTAAGAAATGACTGTAAAGCATTACAATTACTTTGTTATCGGCGCAGGTTCAGGTGGTGTACGCTCCGCACGTATAGCAGCCTCTTACGGTGCTAAGGTCGGCGTAGCTGAATATTCATCACTCGGAGGCACATGCGTTAATTTAGGGTGCGTACCTAAAAAGCTCATGGCTTATGCTGCAGACTATCATGAACATTTTGAAGATGCTAAGGGCTATGGTTGGGGTACCCCTGATAACGTACAGTTCGACTGGCAAAAGCTAATTAGCAATAAAAATAATGAAATCAGTAGATTGAATGGTATTTATAAGAATTTACTTCAAGGGTCTGGGGTCGAGGTAATTAACGGGTACGCCTCATTTACAGACGCATACACCCTAGATATTGATGGTCAAAAAGTCACAGCAGACAAGTTTTTAATAGCCGTAGGCGGCACGCCACGAAGACCTAATGTGCCTGGTGGCGATTTGATGATTACATCTGATGAATTTTTTCACTGGCCAGATATGCCTAAACGTGCCGTTATTCTAGGTGGCGGTTATATCGCAGTAGAATTTGCACATATACTCAATAGTTTGGGCGCTCATGTGACCCTTCTTTATCGTGGTGAATTATTTATGCGCGGTTTTGATGAGGATATACGTATAGCTCTTGCTGAAGAGATGAAAAAACAAGGCATAGATTTGCGCTTTAATTGTGACATAAATTCGGTAGAGAAGAATGGTGATCGCTATAGTGTTCATACAACTACTGGTGATATATTGGAGTGCGACTTACCAATCTCTGCTATTGGACGCGATCCAAATGTTAAGCGTTTAGGGCTAGAAGCAGCCGGAATAAAGCAATCTGAAAACGGGCAGATCATAACAAGTGAATATCAAACTAATATAGAGCACATATATGCCCTTGGTGATGTGAGCAATCAAAACAACCTAACGCCCGTTGCCATTCAAGAGGGCCACGTTTTAGCAGATCGCCTATTTGGTGGTCATATAGATAGAAAGGTTAATTATAACAATATCGCCACTGCTGTATTCTCATCTCCACCTCTTTCAACTGTAGGTTTGACTGAGGAGGATGCCATTAAAAAAGGCTATGATATTACAATATATAAGAGCAATTTTAAGCCAATGAAGCACACCCTTTCAGGACGTGATGAACGCGCGCTCATGAAGATTATAGTCGATAAAACGAATGATAAAGTCTTAGGGCTGCATATGATGGGAGTTGATGCACCTGAGATAATGCAAGGCTTTGCTGTAGCCCTAAATTGCGGGGCAACAAAAGCTGATTTTGATCAAACTATGGCAATGCACCCGACCTCTGCCGAGGAGTTCGTCACTATGAGAACGGCTGTAAAATAGGTAAGCTCTTAAAGGGAGGGAAACTCCACTTTCCCCTGCCCTTCATCCATAAGCTTATGTGCATGGTCTATAATAAGGCGCATAGGCTCATCATAAAGAGCTTTTCCTGCTACACTATTCATAGAGCTGCCACACATAGCCTCATTCTCAAGAAAGAATAAAAGCCCCGCAGGAGTGGCAATACTATTCATGCCCGTTTCATTGGCGAGAAGTCGGCTTTCAACTATAGACGTCTTAAAACTAATGCCACTAGATGTGGCAATATCAGCCTCATGTAGAAGGCATGCAATTATGTTCAAAACTTTATCATCTTTAAGGCGCGATATCTTTTCATCTAAAGCTGGGATATTGTGCTCACTGCCATGATGATATGCGTAACATTGTCNCATTTGCGTACAATAACTAGGCCCTTCACGACTTGATACATCCGTTGTAAGCAAAATTATATTAAGCTTCTCTAGAAAATCATCATCATCAAGACCAAGCGAGAATAAATATTTCTTCGTAAGGTCAAAAGATGTTTGCTCAATTTCACCAGCAAAATGGCCTATATCAGTATTATTGCTCTTACCATTATGGCCTAAGTCATGGGTAATAGCGCCAATAAGCAGTAAGGCTAAATCATGTTCACTAAGCGTCTCAAATACATCGCTATTTTGCACATACGATATTAAGCGAAGACACTGAAGAACGACTTTCTTAAAATGCAAAACACCATGAAACTCTGGCGCACATGTAGGAGCATTAGGATTAACCTCAGCAATAAATGATATACCGATAATAGCACGCTTTAAAATTTCAGAGCTGATTGCAAATTGATCGCAAGCTACGATGGCCAATGCGGGGAGCGATATTGCATCGCCTTTATTCCAATTAGCTAAATATTGTGCATTCAAATCGGCCGTTTTAAGCGAATCGAAACCTTGATTGTAAGTAATGATTCTGGGATCAAAATCAGCAACTTCCTGGTCTAATGTACTTTTTATTGATAGAAATTTATCTATAACGACAGAAGAGAAATGGTCGCGAGATAGCAAAGTTATACACTCATCTACGACGTTGAAATATAAAGAACTCATAATACTAAGGATAGGCCACTATTGTTTAAGAAATAATTACAGAAAATTGACTGTAACATGAATATTATTACAACTATACATTATTCAAAATTAAAAAAATAGTCATGCAATCTCATAAGCTTGGCTTTCTTTTATAAAATCCCTCATATATACTCACTAAACTTATTGATTACCTATTATGGAGATAGATATGGCGCAAAGCTGGAGCCCTAAAAGCTGGAGAGAAAAGCCAGTTAAACAACTTCCTGAATATCCAGATCAAAATGCATTAAAAGCTGCTGAAGATGAACTTGCGTCGCTCCCTCCTCTTGTCTTTGCAGGTGAAGCGCGCAACTTGCAAAAGGAATTAGCAGAAGTTTCATTCGGAAGAGCTTTTCTCCTTCAGGGTGGCGACTGCGCCGAAAGTTTTAGTGAATTTAGCGCTAACAAAATCAGAGACACTTTCCGTGTGATCTTGCAAATGGCTGCGGTTATGACATATGGCGGATCACTGCCAATCGTAAAAGTTGGCCGTATTGCTGGTCAATTTGCAAAGCCTCGCTCAAGCGATACAGAAACAAAGGATGGCATAACATTACCAAGTTACCGCGGCGATAATATCAATTCGATTGAATTCACCGAAGAAGCGCGTATTCCAAACCCGCAACGCTTAATTAAAGGCTATCATAATGCTGCGGCTACACTGAACTTGCTTCGTGCATTCTCTAAAGGCGGCTATGCAGACCTCAAACGTGTCCATGACTGGAACATGGAATTTGTTTCTAACAGTCCTCTAGCACACCGCTATGAAGACATGTCACAAAGAATTGCTGATGCATTACGCTTTATGGAAGCATGCGGCATTACGGCCGAAAATGTACCGGAATTAAGAGAAACTGACTTCTACACATCACATGAAGCGCTCCACCTTCCATATGAAGAAGCCATGACGCGTGTAGATAGCTTAACAGGTGATTATTACGATACATCCGCGCATCTTCTCTGGATTGGTGCGAGAACAACACAAGAAGATCATGCTCAAATTGAATTTGTACGTGGCATTAAAAACCCTCTTGGCATGAAATGCTCTCCAGATATGGAGAGTGATGAATTATTACGCCTACTTGATATTCTAAACCCAGAAAATACACCTGGTCGAGTGACATTAATTGCACGAATGGGTGCTGGTAAAGTAAAAGAAAACCTAACCCCTCTTGTTCAAGCTGTTAAAAAAGAGGGGCGCAATGTCGTTTGGTCATGTGACCCTATGCACGGTAATACTTACAAATCATCATCTGGATACAAGACGCGTAATTTTGATGATGTGCTATCAGAAGTAAAAGACTTTTTTGCGGTTCATAAAGCTGAAGGCACACACCCGGGCGGTGTACATTTTGAAATGACTGGCGAAGATGTTACAGAATGTGTAGGCGGCGCCTACCAAATCGGTGATGAAGATCTTTCTAGCCGTTACCACACAGCGTGCGACCCTCGCCTAAATGCTAATCAGGTATTAGAGCTGGCATTCCTCATCGCTGATGAATTAAATGCAGTTCGCAATGCTAGCGACACTGTCGCCAAAAAGTCATAAAGTTGGAGTAAATAATGCCTAAAAGCCTTAGCTATACGCTGGCTCAAATTAATCCAACTGTTGGCGCACTTGCTGATAATGTCGATAAAATACTCAATCTTTGGCGCGATCTGGAAAGTGATTTATTGATCTTGCCAGAGTTGTGCATTACGGGCTACCCACCAGAAGATCTTGTTTTAAAGCCAAGTTTCATTGACGAAGTTGAAAGACAAGTAAACAGGCTATGCGAAGAGAGTAAAAGCTTTAAAACTGGCGCGCTTATATCAGCCCCATGGCGTATAAAAGGTGAGATATATAACGCTGCTCTACTTCTCGATAAGGGGAAAATAAGAGGCGTGGTCGCGAAGACGAACCTGCCAAATTACAGTGTGTTTGATGAAAAAAGAATTTTTAAGGCTGGCAAACTCCCTGCTCCTATTCATTATAAAGGCATTCGTTTAGGTATTCTAATCTGCGAAGATATGTGGTGCCCAAAACCCGCAAAAGCTCTTAAAGAGCAAGGCGCCCAAATCTTACTCGTTCTCAATGCAAGCCCTTACAGTATTCAAAAACAAGACCAGCGTCTTCATCACGCAAGAGCGAGGGTAGAAGAAACACACCTCCCACTCATCTACGTTAATCAAGTAGGCGGCCAAGATGAGCTAGTTTTTGATGGCGCAAGTTTTGCCATAGATGACATGGGCGTATTACGTCACTCATCTAAATATTTCGTAGAAGAAATAGCTGAATTTAATTTTGATCACGCCCCTATTAGCACATCACCGAGCCTCGATATAAATGAAGAAATCTACAAGGCCTTGTGCCTGTCCTTAAAAGACTATGTAACAAAAAACGGTTTTCCTGGTGTGATTTTAGGCTTATCTGGTGGCATTGATAGCGCGATTGTTGCCACAATAGCTACTGACGCCCTTGGCGCGGACAAAGTCCATTGTGTAATGATGCCTTCTCGCTACACATCCAATGAAAGTTTAAAAGATGCTCAAGAACTCGTTGAGTATCTTGGCTGCTCATATGAAATAATCTCTATTAAGGAGACTGTGCAAAGTATTGAGCGCGCTCTACCAGATTTAGATGGTATTGCTGCTGAGAATATACAATCTAGAAGTCGTGCCCTGCTGCTAATGGCCTTATCAAATGCAGATAATTACATGCTTCTGTCTACAGGTAATAAAAGTGAACTCTCTGTTGGCTACGCAACACTTTATGGCGATATGTGTGGTGGCTACAATGTCTTAAAGGACATTTATAAAACGCGAGTATATGAGCTATGCCGTTGGCGCAACAAGCGCTCTTATGTCATTCCTCAAAATATCATAGAAAAAGCACCAACCGCCGAGCTCAAAGAAAATCAAAAAGATCAAGATAGCCTCCCAGAATATGAGATATTGGATGATATTCTCGAATGTCTGATTGAAGGAGAAATGAGTATCGATGAAATCTGTGATAAAGGCCACAATAAAGCTCTGGTTTTACGAGTATGGAAGATGCTAGATCGCGCAGAGTATAAGCGCCACCAAGCACCACCGGGAACAGTTATAACAGAACGCGCTTTTGGAAGAGATCGCCGCTACCCTCTTACCAATAGATTTATAAATTACATTGAAGGCAAAAGCTAAGCTTGAAGCGATCTATGCTTTGCTATAAGAGTAAAAATAATAAGAAAATAAGGTTTAAATTCATGACAATAAAAGTACGTTTTGCCCCTTCACCAACTGGTATGATGCATATTGGAAATGCCAGAACAGCGCTGATCACATGGCTTTTCACACGCTCTCAAAACGGTCACTTTTTATTACGTATTGATGACACAGATGCTGAGCGTTCTAAAGTGGAATACGAAAAAGCAATTGAGGAAAGCCTTACATGGATGGGCATGAATTGGGATGAAAAAGCCAATCAAAAAGATCGCTGGGATTTATATAATACTCGTATTGAAGAGCTAAAAGAAAAAGGCTGGCTTTACCCATGTTACGAAACTCCAGAAGAGCTATCACTTAAACGCAAAACACAACTCAGCCGTGGTAAACCACCCATCTATGATCGCGCAGCCTTAGAGTTAAGCGAAGATCAAATCGCAAAATACGAAGCAGAAGGTCGCACCCCGCATTGGCGCTTTAAACTTGCCCATAAGCCTATCATCTGGAATGACTTAATTCGAGGTGAAGTTAAGTTTGAAGGTGCAGACCTCTCTGATCCAGTTGTTATTCGCGAAAACGGACAGCCTCTTTACCATCTCTGCTCAGTAATAGATGATATTGAATTTGGAATAACACATATTGTACGTGGAGAAGATCACGTATCGAATACGGCGACGCATATACAAATGTTTGAAGCATTAGGCGGCAGTGGTGCAACTTTTGCTCATCTTCCACTTATATCCGATAATGAAGGCGCTAAGCTTTCTAAGCGCCTTGGTTCAATGAGTATCATCAATATCCGCGATGAAGAAGGTTTAGAGCCAATGGCAGTAAATAGTCTTCTCGCTAGATTAGGCACATCAGATGCTATTGAGCCCGTAAAAGATATAAAAACACTTATTGAGAGCTTTGATTTCTCTAAATTCTCAAGAGGCACTCCAAAATTTGATACTGAAGAATTATTGCGTCTAAACAGTAAAATCATTCACGAAACAGCTTATTCTGAAATTAAGCCTCGCTTAGATGAGGTTGGACTCAATGATCTAGATGAAGATTTCTGGGATATTGTCCGCGCAAATATAAGTAAATTTTCAGAAATTAAATCATGGTGGTATGTTGCAAAAGGTCCGGTAAGTCCGGTTATAGAAGATGCTGAATTTATCGATCAAGCCGCAAAGCTCTTACCTTCTGAGCCATGGAGTAAAGACACATGGTCTGAGTGGACATCTGCGGTGAAGCAAGAAACTGGACGCAAAGGTAAGCAACTCTTTATGCCGCTACGCCAAGCGCTTACAGGTATGGATCATGGTCCAGAGCTTGCAGATCTACTACTGCTCATTGGTCCAGACAAAGCTAAAGAACGCTTAAATACAAATAAAAAAGCTGCCTAGAAATAAGCAGCTTTAAAATATCTAATTTAAAAAGAACTTTATGCCTTTGTGTGAACTAAAAGCTTCATGAAGCTTCTCAGTTTATCAATATCCTTTTGCTCAACTTTAGGCCAATGTAAGCGAACCATTTTCTCAAACATATCTTTATTCTCAGTATAAATTTGATCACAAATAGCCTTCTTACGCCCCGGACTTAACGCTGCATATTCCTCAATAATATTGAATTTTACTTTTTCATTTTTATATTTACGCCCAAAAAACATTTACTCTACCCCTAATTTTCTTAGTTATTAAATTATATTGCAAAAGGATTATGTAATATATACACCATAACTATATGGATGTAAAGAAAATGCGAAAATGCATACAAAAGCAGTATCTTAGTTAAAGATACAAACGAATCGAAAATAAAAAAAGCCGCTTTAAATAAGCGACTTTTATAAAAAAATATATCTTTTAAAGATTATCGTGAATAGAATTCGACGATCAGATTAGGTTCCATCTGAACCGCATAAGGAACATCTTCAAGTTTAGGCGCACGAAGGAATGTTGCTTTACATGCTTTCTCATCAACATCGATATATTCAACTAGCTCACGCTCAGCTGATTGCTGCGCTTCAATAACTAAAGGAAGCTGACGTGATGATTCTTTAATCTCGATAACATCGCCTTCTTTTACAAGATATGAAGGAATATTTACAACTTTACCATTAACAAGAACGTGCTTGTGGTTAACAAACTGACGTGCAGCAAAAACTGTAGGAACAAATTTCGCACGATAGATAACAGCATCAAGACGACGCTCTAGAAGACCGATTAGGTTTTCACCTGTGTCACCTTTAAGGCGATCAGCTTCAGCATAATAACGACGGAATTGTTTCTCACCGATAGAACCGTAATAGCCTTTAAGCTTCTGCTTAGCCATAAGTTGCTGACCATAGTCAGAAAGCTTACCGCGACGGTTTGCGCCGTGCATACCAGGTACAGTTTGGCGTGTATTAAAAGGAGACTTAGCGCGTCCCCACATGTTACCACCAATACGGCGGTCAATTTTATGTTTAGCTTGTATACGCTTTCCACTCATTTCTTTGAGTCCTTTCTTAAATATATTGTCCCGCTAAACCACGAGGTTTGAAAAGTAAGATAACTCACACAATCAACGGGGCGGCCCATCCGCCCTCTTTCGCGGGAATGAAAACTAAATGGTCGGAGTGGCAGGATTTGAACCCGCGACCCACTGCTCCCAAAGCAGTTGCGCTACCAGGCTGCGCTACACTCCGATCAATTCAGTGGGCTAGTATTTACACGATGAGTGCATACAGGGCAAGGATTTTATTGCAAAAATCTCTAAAAAAATCACCTTAATCTAAATTGGTATTTTTAAATGCCCTATGGCGAATGAAATCACCTTCACTAATTCCAAGTTTATCTGCTGTACCGCCCTTGATCTCAAGGACAGCCATACTTGGATATTTTGAGGTAATATGCGTTAAATCCTGCGGAACAGCATCATGATGGATATGGTGAATATAACCATTTTTGCGCAAGAAAATAAGATCTAGCGGAATAAATGTATTCTTCATCCAAAAAGAACGCATTTTTTCCTCTGGAAATACAAATAGCATGCCGCCAAATAGAGGAATCTCATCTCTATACATTAGGCCCTTAGCTTGCTCCTCAGGCGTAGTCGCAATTTCAACCTCAAAGTAATAATCATCCTGACCTTGAGCTCTTTCGATTTTAATCTGCTCAACAGGTAGAGATTGAGCTTGCTCTCCAACTACATCTGTACGGTTAACATAGAGCTGTGCTGTTTCACCACCAGCATGAGCAAAATGCTGCATGTCGATGCTTAAACTCCCCACAAATAAAACACCAGCTAAAGCTAAAACACCTAAAAGCTTACGATAACCAATCATACTATTTACCTTCACCTTCTTGTAAACGTTGAAGCTCAAAAATTACAGACGCTTCATCAATAATCCCTAAAAAACGACCAGTTTTATCTTCCACCATAAAAACAGGCCCTCCAATAGTTAGCAATTTATTCACGCACTCCCAAATAGGCGTTTGCGGAAAAACTAAAGCTAAATTCTTACGCTGCATAAGATCGCCAACCTTTGCAGGATATACTTTTTTCAATCGTTTGGCGATACCTGGCGCCACTTTAACTGGAATATCCATAACAATCCCATCACTAATAGCAACGGAAACAGGCAACAAATTATTCAAAACAGCCTTATGAGAAAACAGCCCCACCAAAAGCCCCTCCTCATCAACAACGGCTGCAAAACTGGTCTTCTTTTTCTTAAGTTCTTTAAGCGCTTTTTCAACACTTAGATCAGGCGATAAAGTAACTGGCTTTTCAATGATAGCGGCATGCGAAGGCATAAGAGAATTCCTCGTAAAGATATACGTTTCGCTATAGTGCTTAAAAATCCAACAAAAAGCAATCTATACTCTATATACGTGCGCTAATATCATTTCTATGAAAAGAATGGACGCGCCAAGGCAGGAATCTGTCAATATACATCTAAGGGACTTTAATTAAGTTAATCTCAAATGGATATTTAGCGTATAGCTCAGGTCTATCTGCTTGGAAGCTTGCTTTAGCCGATTGAGTTTCTGCATTAACTATAGGCTCCATCTTCCAATTTCCATTTTCATCATTAAGAGTAAAATAATTAAGCTCACCCAAATAATTGATAGTTCCACGTTTTATTTCAAAGTTTAGAGCATTTTGATCTCTCGGGTTTATAAGACCTTTGGAAGTTATTATAGAGCCTATGTAATACCTCCCCTCTTCTAATACAACAGTGTTATAACCTTTCCCTGAGGTTTCACAGTTGAGCCCTGCCTTAGCTTCTCCAAATGGTGACCAGACAGTAAGCCCAGACCTTTGACCATCCCCGAATTTATAAATGAATGAATTAATTACCCCATCACCACAGAATAAATTAAAATACGCCACGCCTTCTTTTTCGTTTAGAGCGCTCCCTTTTGGAACGCTAAGCGGAGTGGCGCATGCGGTTACAAGTAATAATAGTGGCAATAATAGTATATTATTTTTCACTGGATGGCTCATCGTAAACATAGTCCTTCAATCTGTTGGTTAAGCTTTTTCGTATATGTGATGATGTATGCGCTAGGGCTTCCTTCATTATCTGCCCATCATTCTTCAGCCATATCTTGTAATTTTCCAGTTCCCCCGCGGCAACACCATCAGGTCTGTAGTAACTGGAAACATTGGTGTGATAAATCACCTGTTTTGCTTCTCCATCTGCAACTGTCATAATTTGAATTTTGAGATTTTGTCTTAGATAATCAAAATACTCACCAAACAGAAATTCAGTCGCCAGGACTGTCATAGTAGGTTCAGTCATACTGGCTCTGAGTTGATCTCCTATTCTTTTCAACTCTTTTTTATCGTCACTTTTTTCTAGGTGGGTCGAATTAACTTTAATCCATCTAGCTTGTTCTATAATAGAACCCATGCCTCTCATGAATTTATCATTGTCATTGTGTCTGTGTAGCATTTCTGACATCTCTTCAAACGGACCTTTACGAGATATAACTGCATTCGCATTTGAAGCAGCTGTTATACTCGCAGAAACTAACGCCCCCACCAAACCACCTCCTAAGCTTGGAGTACTGGTCTTAGTATACAAAGATCGGGTATATGGTTTATCTGGGGCAGAAAGCAGCAGTTTTGTCTCAACCGGAACATCTGTATAGCTATTATCCAGTTTGCCAGAAGGCAGGCGTGGAGTAGATGCACATGCGGAAAGAAAGAGAATGCACACAACGAGAATTGATTGTATTTTCATTTTTGGGTCCCTCAAATATTAGCAAGCTGGATGGTAGCAGCGTAGGGCCCAAAAGTCATTCAATCTATTTTTTGTATACACACCTTCTTTTGCACAACCTTACCGAGAAAATGTACACTCTCATATAAATAAATATGGGTATTGCAGTACATGCGTACGTCACCGCAGCTAGCACCTTTAGGCCGCACTACGCACTCGCGCGCTTTTTTCCCATTGTAATGTATAGCTAATACAAAAGCTTGGTCGGAACGAGAGGATTTGAACCTCCGACCCCTTGCACCCCATGCAAGTGCGCTACCAGGCTGCGCCACGTTCCGTTTAAAATAGATATAAGTATAAGAGTTAGTTAAGCTTCATTAACAATGCGCTTGAGCTCTTTCAACTCAGCTAACATTGATTTAAGCGCATCACGCTGAGAGCTACTAAAGCTTGTATCTTGCTTCACACTTGCTTCTTGCGGTGCTTTCGACGCAAAATCTGCACTCTCCGCAGCGTGAGACTGATTGCTTACCTCAAGAACAGAAATAGCTTCTTGTTCAACAAAAGCTTTCTTACCAAGCTCGCGAATAAGCTTTTGCACGCCTTTGATTGTGTAACCTTCTGTATAAAGCAAATGGTGAATGCGCTTTAATAGCTCCATATCTTCAGGGCGATAATAACGACGCCCACCGCCACGCTTTAGAGGCTTGATTTGAGTGAATTTAGTTTCCCAGAAACGAAGTACATGCTGTTGAACATCCAGCTCTTGCGCAACCTCACTGATAGTTTTGAACGCATTATCCCCCTTCTTGGAAGAGCGCACTCGGCGAGGCACATTGTGCACAGCCTGCCCTTGCGTATCAGATTTCGCAGGCGTTTCATTATCAGCTAACTCATTATGCGCGTATGCACTTTTATTCATAGGAAAATCTCCAGCTAAATACTCTAATTATAAAGTTGATAGGATTATGATTCTTGGTTAATGCGATCCTTAAGAACATGAGATGCGCGGAACACCAAAACCTTACGAGGAAGAATAGGAACCTCAACACCAGTTTTCGGGTTACGGCCAATACGCTCACCCTTCTCACGCACAGCAAAACTACCAAAAGAAGAAATCTTCACATTATCGCCACCAATTAAGGCATTTGATATTTCATCGAGGATTGATTCAACCAAATCAGCAGATTCGTTACGAGATAGACCCACCTGGTCACAAACAGAATCAGCTAAATCTGCGCGCGTTATCGTACGGTTTTCCATTAAAACTACTCCAAAATTTCGATTACAATTCTAGATTAGCCTTTGTGATTTTTTTCGTCAATAAAATGGAAAAACTTAACCCCAAAAAAGAAAACTTTTTCAAAGATTAAGAGCGTGAACTTTATATGAAAATCGCGAAAGTTATTTAGTAACGAATTAGAGCAGAGCCCCATGTCAAACCACCGCCCATAGCCTCAAGCAATAGTAGCTGCCCACGTTGAATACGGCCATCTGTAACGGCCTCATCTA
>NZAJ01000011.1 GCA_002687495.1 Micavibrio sp.
CTGATTAAGATACTTTCAATTCTATCCAGATTGTTAAACCACGTATCTATTTGTTCCATATCTCTATAATTTTGCTGAGTTAAATGAGTTAATGTGCGCTATGACCAACGTCATATCTCAGATTAAAGTTCCTTAGGCCGCTGCTTTTGTGGATAATAATGCTGTTTGAGGAAATTAAGTGCAGGAAAAAATGGAGGCACGGACCGGAGTCGAACCGGTGTACACGGATTTGCAATCCGCTGCATAGCCACTCTGCCACCGCGCCGTGATAAAGAAGCAGTGTGATGTTTAAGGTTTAGTTTACTTCAAGTCAACATAATAGTTTGCATGTTTAAAGAATAACTCATGCTTTAATATGTGTGATTTATTCTTCTTAGCTTGCGGATTATCTCTGGCTAATGTGGAAAAAAAATGTATCATAGCCTTGTATTTTTTGGCCTTAGCGCCTATTCAAAATTTAAAAGATCACGAATTTAAAGAGATATAGTCATTATGTTTGATTACTCACAAGCCCGAACTCATATGCTAGACAGCCAAATCCTTACAAATGGGATTATTGATCCAAATATCATAGAGGCTTTTAATAGCACGCCCCGNGAAAAATACGTCACAGAAGGGCAAGGTGGTATAGCTTATACAGATGAAGATATATCTCTTGGTAATGGCCGCTTTATCATTGAGCCGATGGTTCACGCAAAGATGCTGCAAGCGGTGGAGCCTAAGGCACATGAAATAGCCTTGGATATTGGGTGTGCTAGTGGTTATTCATCAGCAATCCTATCTCCTTTGGTAACAACAGTTGTTGCCTTAGAAGATGACAAAGCACTTTTAGAAGCAGCTTCAAATAACTGGAAAGCTGATTCTCTTTGTAATATTGCTAGTTTTCTAGGTCCGCTTAATGCTGGCTATGATGAGCAGGGGCCATATGATTTGATATTTATCAATGGAGCGGTTAGCGAGATACCACAAACTATTTTACAGCAACTCTCTATTGGTGGGCGTCTAATTACTATCGTTAAAAAAGCCGGGCAGGTTATGGGCGATGTCACCATTGTTAAGCGTACAAGTAATAATGACTTTTCTTCATATCCTTTATTCTCAGCCGGGACTTCTTATCTACCAGGTTTTGAATCACAGGATAGCTTTGAATTCTAATATACCGCTAAAGCGGGACGCCATCAGGCAAGGGCATGAAATATAAAAAAATTTTATTAACTTCTATCTGCATTTTTTCGTCGTCACTTGCTGGCACAATCAGCTATGCAGAAGAAGAAATTCTGCCAGAACATAAAACAGCGCAAGAATTAGAAATAGAGGTAGGGCGTGAGCTATACGGGCCTAAACAACGCCCAGAAAAACAGCATCTTGTTCATATTTTAAATGCGACCTATGCAACGAACCCCACATTGCAAGCTGCGCGCTCTGAACTACGTGCAGTTCAAGAACAATTACCGCAAGCTTTGTCAGGCTGGCTTCCTATTATTGAAGCTAATGCGACTATTCAAGATACAAGCATTAGAACAAGACCATATAACAGCGCAGATGGCAGTTTTGAAAAAGAGCTTAGCGTGAATTTCACTCAACCTTTATATTCGGGTGGAATAACATCGGCACAAACCAGCGCTGCTCGTGATATTATTCGCTCTCAAATTGCCAGCCTTATTTCATTGGAGCAAGATATCTTACTGGAAACAGTCACGGCTTACATGGATATCGTACGTGATCGCGCCATTTTAGATCTTCGAAAAAACAATCGTGATGTACTAGCAAAGCAATATGAAGCGACGAATGATCGATTTGAGGTTGGGGAAGTAACAACAACTGATGTTGAACAATCAAAAGCCCGACTTGCGGAAGCCAAGTCACTTATAATTGATGCTACAGCGACATTAAGAGCAAGTGAGGCACAGTATGAGCGCTTAACGGGCATGCGTCCTACTAACACAGACCTCCCTTACTTCAACTTTAAAATCCCGCACTCTTTGGACGAAGCGATTCTTACGGCCACCAAGAATCATCCAAGAATATATGCGGCTATACATGCACAAAAAGCTGCAGAGAATGATATTGATGGTATTTTTGGTGAGCTTTTACCCCAGCTTAGCCTAAATGGCTCCCTTGCAAAAAGCTACGATCCATCACCAGGGCTTTATAATGATGAGCGCTCTGGCGTTATTGGCATTACAGCCACCATCCCTTTATATAAGGCAGGTAATGTCCGCTCTCGCGTGCGTCAAGCTAAGCACACAGCCAACCAACGATATTTAAGCATTTTAGAGATTAAACGCGCCATTACAGAAGAAGCTGTCACAGCATGGGAGAACTTGCATGCGGCGACTGCAAGTGAAGATGCTCGTAATGCTCAGATTAAAGCCTCCACAATTGCAAGAGACGGTGTTGAAGCTGAAAATGAATTTGGCTCTCGCACTGTTTTAGATGTTTTAGACGCTGAGCAAGAGCTTCTAAATGCTCAAGTTGAGCAGGTTAGAGCGTCACGCAACAAAATCGTCGCTCAATTTACGCTTTTATCCATTATTGGCATGATGACGCCTGAAGGCCTTGGTTTTGCTGACACTACAACTGACTATCACCAATATCTCGAAGATTTTAAATTCGAAATTTTCAACATGGATGTGGATAGGGTTGGGGAAAGATAAGATTCCCTCTTTGACTTTAGCCTCACTATGCTAGACACTGAATTGGTTACATCTTTGAGCTGATATAAGAGATTCATGGCAGAGCAAGAAACAGAACAAGAACCGTCCATCGAGGAGATCCTATCGTCAATTCGTCAGATTATTTCCGACGATGATGAAGATGGTGCGGATGAGGCACAGGAAAGTGCAGGGGCTGGTGATATTGAAACACCTGCTGAAGAAGAAGCGCGTGAGTCTGATTTAGACCTGAGCGGGAATGATGAAGCTGAGGCAATGCCAGATTTTGGAGAAAACGCCGCCTCAGAAGAAGCTACGCCGAGCTTTGACGCTGATGAGGCGCCTGCAGAGGAACCTGCCGTTGATTTCGCAGCAGATGAGCCTGAGGAAGATGTTTTAGAACTTACCGACATTGTTGAAGACGAAGAAAGTTCTTCCAATGATGATTCCAACAAAGAGTATGATGTTGATATGCAAGACGCTGCGGATGAAGAGCAGGCCACTTCGCTAGATGAGATACTTGCTGAAGATAATGTCGAGGAGCCTGTAGATAATCCAATGGATGACTTCGAGCCAGATATTGCCGCAGAAGCTGAACCAGCCATAGAAACCCCACAACCAGCACCTGCTGCCCCTAGCATAGTTGAGCAAGAAGCTGAAAATTTCGAATCTATTCTTACAGAGAAAGCTAAGTCAGCTGCTGTAGGTGGATTTACCGAACTTGTTAAGAAAACGGCTATTGAGCGTGGCGGTATTACGCTTGAGGAGATTGTTCGAAGCGAGCTTAATCCTATGCTTCGTGATTGGTTGGATAAAAACTTACCTTCTATCATTGAGAGACTTGTTCAAGAAGAGCTAGACCGCATTGCTAAAAGAGCACTTGAAGAATAGCATTTACTTGCAAAGCTAGAGAAATAGTTGACTTAAAACGCTATTCAGCTAAAACACTGATAGCGTTTTTTTACATCTAATCACTATAGGTAAGGCATGCTCGATAAAACTTTCGACCCTAAGATCATTGAAGAGAAAATTTATAAAGAATGGGAAGAATCAGGGGTGTTTTCCGCTAACCCTGAAAGTGATGCTGATCCATATACTGTTATGATGCCGCCGCCTAATGTTACAGGTAGTCTTCATATCGGTCACGCCCTTAACCATACATTACAAGATGTACTTGTTCGCTATCACCGTATGAAGGGATTAGATACCCTCTGGCAACCAGGAACTGATCATGCATCGATTGCCGTTCACATGATTTTAGAGCGCAAGCTCAATGAAGAGGGGAAATCTCGCTTTGATATGAGCCGTGATGAGTTCATGGATAAGGCTTGGGAATGGAAAGAATATTCTGGGAATACTATCACTTCGCAGCTCCGAAGACTTGGTACAACACCCGATTGGGAGCGTGAACGCTTTACTATGGATGATGGTTTGTCACGCGCGGTTCTAAAAGCTTTCGTTGAACTTTATAAAAAGGGTCTAATTTATCGTGCAGAGAGATTAGTGAATTGGGATCCTGAGCGTCAAACCGTTATTTCCGATTTAGAAGTTCTGCAAAAAGAGCAAAAAGGCTCTATGTGGCATATACGCTATCCTATTGAAGGGGAAGAAGAGCGCTTCATTACAGTCGCCACAACACGCCCTGAAACTATGCTTGGCGATACAGCTGTTGCAGTTCATCCTGATGATGAGCGTTATAAGGAATTAGTTGGGAAATATGTTGTGCTTCCAATTACAGGACGCATTATCCCCATCGTTGCTGATGAATATTCAGATCCTGAAAAGGGCTCTGGTGCAGTAAAAATCACACCTGCTCATGACTTTAATGACTTTGAGGTAGGGCAACGTCATGACCTGCCGATGATTAGTGTACTAGATGAAAAAGCATGTATATGTGATTTTGATGGCTGTCCGGAAGATTACATTGGTTTAGATCGTTACGAAGCTCGCAAAAAAATCCTAACGGAGCTTGAAGAATTAGATTTATTGGTAGAAGAAGAAACTATCAAAAATACAGTTCCTGTAGGTGAGCGTTCAGGCGTTGTGATTGAGCCATTCATGACAAAGCAGTGGTTTGTCGATACACCAACTTTAGCTAAACCTGCTGCGCAAGCTGTACGTGATGGTAAAGCGCGTTTCATACCTCAACAATATGAGAACATGTATTTTGCATGGGTTGATAACCAGCTTCCATGGTGTATCTCACGCCAATTATGGTGGGGTCATCAGATTCCTGCTTGGTATGATGAGGATGGTAAAGTTTATGTTGCAGAAACTGAAGAGGATGCGCAGCAGCAAGCTGGGGAAGGTGTAAAGCTTACTCGTGAAGAAGATGTTCTTGATACATGGTTTTCATCTGCCCTATGGCCATTCTCAACTTTAGGCTGGCCAAACAAAACACCAGAGCTTGATAAATATTACCCTACAAATGCACTCGTGACGGGCTTTGATATCATCACTTTTTGGGTGTCACGAATGATGATGTTTTCCTTAGAGTTTATGGGTGAAGTTCCTTTCAAAGATATTTATATTCATGCTCTTGTCCGTGATGCAAAGGGACAAAAAATGTCTAAATCTAAAGGAAATGTTATGGATCCTTTAGATTTGATAGAGAAATACGGTACGGATGCGCTGCGCTTTACGCTATGTGCACTCGCTACGCAAGGTCGAGATATTCGTCTCGCCGAAGAACGTTTAGAAGGCTATCGTAACTTTGCCACAAAAATTTGGAATGCTTCACGATATTTGGAGATGAATGAGTGCAAGCCAAATCCTGACTTTGATCCATCATTAGCGCAATATAGCGCAAACCAATGGATCATACATGAAGTTATTACTGCTAAAGCGGCTTTGGAAAAGGCTGTGAGCGAATATCGTTTTAATGACATGGCAGATGTGCTGTATCATTTCACATGGAATACGTTTTGTGACTGGTATATTGAGCTTACTAAATCTGTTCTTAAAGATGAAAGCGATTTAGCAAACGAAGTAAGAGCAACAGCTGCTTGGGTCTTGGAACAACTACTCACTATGCTTAATCCATTCATGCCTTTCATTACTGAAGAGTTATTCCGCTCCCTCAAAGGTGAGGACGCAAGCAGGCTCATTTCCGCTTCATGGCCAACATATGACACTTCAATTAACTTTAGCGATGCCGCAAATGAAATTGAATGGTTACAGAGATTTGTATCAGAAGTGCGTTCTGTACGTGCGGATATGAATGTACCTGCTGGCGCTAAAATACAGCTCCTCGTTAAGGACGCATCAGAGCAGACACAAAGTAACCTCAAGAGCTATGAAGAGATTCTTTGTCGCATGGCAAGGTTACAATCCATAGAGCTAACAAATGATGTGCCTAAGGGGGCTATCCAAACTGTATTGAATGAAGCGACAATTTTGTTACCAATTGCCGATATTATTGACCTTGATGCAGAGAGAGAGCGTTTAGAGAAAGCGATTAACAAGCTAAACATAGATATTAATAAGATCAATCAACAACTTGATAATAAAAAGTTTATTGAGAATGCTCCTGCTGAGATTATCGATGAGCAGAAAAATAGACGTGAAGATGCTCTCATGACGCGAAATAAGCTAAGTCAGGCTCTTGACCAACTCGCATCAATGTAACTATATAACATTTATGGATCATAAAAAGTTACACGATCACGGCGAAGATTACAATGCCCACGCGCATAGTGGCAGCTGTGGCTGTGCATCAGGTCATGCGCATGAGAATGCTATTCATCCCGGGCCAGCTCATAACAAGGCTCATAGTCTACATCGTCACCATAAGACTTTGCTTTGGACGAGTGTAGTTGCTGCCTTAAGTCATATATTCTGCTGTGTACTTCCCGGTATATTTGGTCTATTGGCTTTATTAAGTGGCTTGGGTATCGTCGTAACTCTTCCAGGCTGGGTTGAGAGTTTTCATGAGCAGATGCACGGCATTGAAGTGCCGGTTCTTATATTCTCAGCTATCATTGTTGCTCTAGGATGGCTCGCTCACTTCTATAGTAAAGAACATGATTGCCATGAGGTTGGGGAGTGCCATCATCATTCCTGTCAGCCACGTAAAAAGAAGGTCAGTATCATATTGATCTTAGCGAGCCTTCTATTTTGTATAAATCTAGTGGTTTATTTTGCGTTTCATGCAAAAAGTAACCTAACAGCCAATACCGAAACAGCTGCGCAAGTACATAATCACGATCATTAATAAACAGCTTTTGGATCAAAAATAGGCTCATCATCAACTAATTCTAATGAACTATCTTTATTGAGTTTACGATAAAAGCAGCTTTGACGCCCTGTATGGCAACTTGCCTCTGGATCCATTTCAACTGTTACCCATATGCAATCTTGATCGCAGTCTGTACGTATCTCTATAACTTTTTGCACCATACCGCTGCTAGCACCTTTGTGCCACAGCTCGCCACGTGAACGTGACCAGTAATGCACTTCGCCTGTTTTAAGCGTCATATTTATGGCTTCCTCATTCATGAAAGCAAACATAAGAACTTTACCGCTTTTGGCGCTTGTTGTAATGCATGGTATTAAACCTTGATCATCAAACTTTGGTTTAAATTCAAGAGCTTCTTCTAAATTCTTCATATCGTTTCTCATATGCATCCCAGATCGATTCTTCGCATTTTATACCTTGTAGCTTATAAATATGCTGTAAACCAGTCGGAGATTTTGGATTAATCTCTGTTACATAATCACCGATCATATCAAGCCCAACAAAAACCAGTCCGCGTTTAATGAGCTCAGGTTTAAGGACCTCGCAAATCTCTCGCTCCCTTTGCGTAATCTCACCAATTGCCGCAGTGCCACCAACCCCTAAATTTGCACGAGCACTATTGGCTTGAGGAACGCGCAATACAGCCGCAACTGGTTCACCCTCAACCACGATGATCCTTTTATCTCCTTGGCGCACCTCAGGGATATAACGCTGTATGATAAAAGGTTCAGGGTGTAGACGCCCCATCATTTCCAAAACGGCTTGCAAGTTCATATCGCCTTGCTTCATGTGATATATATCAAGCCCACCAAATCCATTCATAGGTTTAATGATTATCTCGTCATGTTTTTGCTGAAAGGCTCTAATCTCATCAATATTACGACTGATCAGGGTAGGGGGGGCAAATTCTGGGTAATGTGTAATTAGAATTTTTTCAGGCGCTTCACGTACACCTTCAGGGTCATTTAAAATTAAGACCTCATCCTTTAAATGACCTAAAATATGTGTAATGGCATTATAACTAAGTGGATCATTAAAATCCTGACGCATTAATATAAGGTCAAACTCATTTAACCTTTTCTCTTCAAAGGCACTAATTTCAACATGATCGGAAGATTTCCGCCTAAATTTAACTGGCGCAACTTGAGCCTTAACTGCGCCTTCATTTAGAGAAAGGGTCTCAGGAGAATAATAGCTTAACTGATGACCACGCTTTTGCGCTTCAAGAGCTAGAACGAAGGTCGAGTCCTTATTAATATTAATTTTTTCAGGGGGATCCATTTGGATCGCAATATTTAAGCTCATTTAGATTTACCTAACCAGTTGATTTTCTCGCAGAAGTATAATAGCTAGAGTGTGCACAACAAAGAAGCAATATAATATATGACATTTGAAAAACTAGGTTTAAGCGAAAATATTCTCAAAGCCATTAATGAATGTGGCTATGATAAACCGACACCAATTCAAGAGCAGGCTATTCCTGTTATTCTGATGGCACGTGATGTCGTCGGAGTAGCGCAAACAGGAACAGGGAAAACAGCTAGCTTTACGCTGCCAATGATTGAGATCTTAGCGGGTGGCCGCGCAAAAGCGCGTATGCCTAGATCGTTAATCCTTTCTCCAACTCGAGAGTTAGCGGCGCAAATTGCAGAAAATTTTGACCTCTATGGTAAGCATTGCAAACTTGAAAAGGCCCTTCTTGTTGGTGGGGTGTCTATGGATGAGCAAATTAAAAAGCTTGATCGTGGTGTGGATGTTCTTATTGCAACGCCTGGACGATTGCTGGACTTATTTGAGCGCGGTAAAATTTTATTAAATGATATCAAGATACTCGTGATTGATGAAGCTGACCGTATGCTCGATATGGGTTTCATTCCGGATATTGAAAAGATTTCATCGCTTGTCCCATTCACACGCCAGACACTCTTATTTTCGGCAACAATGCAGCCTGAAATTCGTAAATTGACTCAGAAGTTCCTGAGTAACCCTAAAGAGATTTCTGTAGCGCCGCCGGCTTCGACCTCTAAGAATGTTGAGCAATTTATCGTGCGTACTTCACCTAAAAATAAAGATGTTTTACTTGCTGATCTTATTGATCAGGAGAAAGTGCAAAATGCATTTATCTTTTGTAACCGTAAACGCGATATTGATGGGCTTACGCGTTATTTGAAAAAACGTGGTTATAATGCGCGTGCTCTTCATGGTGATATGGTGCAGAAGGCACGACAGGAAACATTCGAAGCTTTTAAGGCTGGTGAGGTAACATTACTAGTATGTAGTGATGTGGCTGCACGTGGTTTGGATGTTCAAGGTTTGTCACATGTTTTTAATTATGACGTTCCCTTTAACTCTGATGACTATGTACACCGTATAGGGCGTACTGGTCGTGCTGGGATGACGGGGCGCGCGTGGATGCTTGTTACATCTTATGAGGATAAGCACTTAGATGCGATAGAATCTCTTACAAAGCAAAAAATTGAAGAAGTGGATTTCAAAGGCTCTTCATCAAAGAAGGGTGCTAAAGAAGACAGCCATAAAAAAGAAACCTCTAAGCCAAAAGCCAAGGGAAAACGCAATAGTTCTAAGGGTGAAGAAAGTGAAGTTATAGGTTTTGGCGATGATATTCCTAATTTCTTTCGCTAAGAGCTTGCTCTACAACACTCAGCAGGGCACACTATAGCTATTATATTACTCGAGTCGTCACTTTTTCGTATTTTTTCTCATGCGTCATTCCTTATATTTATATGCAGGATTATTACTTACTTCATCATGTGCACTTTATTCACATGACGCTAATGCGCAGCTACTTACTGGTTTTTCAGCTAATGAAACTTATTCAGCGAAATCAGAACTTAAAAATACAAATTCTAAATCAGAAATTATAACAGCTCCGCGCTATGACAACATTGTGATCTATGACCAATATGAGAAAGATAACACACCATCTGATTTAGCGCGTAATAATCTAGATAGCGAAGAACAACGCACTCATAAGAGTTCAGCTTCTGCCACATATTCACCAATCATGACGTTTAGCTTAGATGATACAGCGGTTCAGAATAGATCCATTAGCAGCTCAGACGCACCTATATTAGCTCAGAACGCACAAACTGCACCTAAAAACGAGCAAGATGCGGTTGATTTACAAGCTGACAATCTTTCTTACAATGACGATGCGGAAATTGTGACAGCACAAGGTAATGTCTCCATGGCACAGTCAGGACGTTTACTGCGCGCAGATAGTGTTGAATATAGCGTTGGTCAGGATACTGTAGTCGCGCAAGGTCATGTTGTTCTTAATGAGAGAAATGGTGACATCCACATTGCAGATCAAGCCATTTATAAAAACACTCTCAAAGACGGCGACGTTAAAAATCTTAGAAGTACTTTAAATGATGGTGCTACATTTACTGCGGAGACGGGGCAATATAGAGCAGGTACTGTTACAACAATGGATAAAGCGCTCTATACTCCATGTATACCGTGTGAAGAGGGTGAAACACCCACGTGGGCTCTCAGAGCTTCTGAAGTTGAGCATAATAAAGATGAGGCGCGTGTAAGTTATAAAAATGCAAGGCTTGAGTTTTTAGGTGTACCAGTTGCTTACACGCCTTATTTTTCGCATTCAGATGGTTCAATTGAGCAGAAAAGTGGTTTTCTATCGCCATCTCTTGGCTATAAAAGCCGTTTAGGTGCATTTATAGATAACAAATATTATTGGGCGATCTCACCAGATCAAGACGCAACTTTCTCACTCATGACAATGACAGAGCAAGCACCTTTGGGGCAGCTTGAATATCGCAAACGCTGGAATCACGCGAATCTTAATTTTGAAGGTGGCATCACTTCTTCAGAACGCAAAGATCAAACTAATTCAGGAACCATAATACAAGAAGATGAAGAAATACGTGGGCATATTCTTGCTGATGCGTTATGGGACATTAATGATAAGTGGCGCGCAGGTTTGAACGTGCAGTGGACCTCAGATGATCAGTATATGCGTCAATATGACTTCACCAATGATGATGTATTAGAGAATGAACTCTATTTAGAGCGTTTTTCTGGACGTAACTATGCTTCAGCACGTTTTCTTAAGTTCCAAGATATACGTGTCAGCGAAGATAGAGCAGAAGATCAGCCTGATGTATTCCCAGAAATGATTGCTAGCTTTAAAGGCGAGCCCGGGCAAGTTCCGCTTATTAAAGGTCGTTGGTCTCTTGATACATCTGTGCTTGGCATCATGCGTGAAGGTGATGAGGCTGACATGACGCGCTTTAGTGTTAATGCTGGTTGGAAAAGGCGCTTTGTTTCTGATTATGGGCTTTTAACTACAGCACAGGCCAATCTTCGTAATGATATTTATTACACAAATGATAGACAAGATAGCCGAACTGATATCGGGCGCAGTCGCTCTGGTACACAATCTCGTTTTTTCCCTCAATTTAATGTGGAGACCAGCTATCCTATGGCTAAAGAGTTTGAGTATGCACAAGCCCGAATAGAACCTGTCATAGCCTTAACAGCCGCGCCAAAGATCGATCTTGATGATTACGACCACATACCGAATGAGGACAGTAATGATGTTCAGATTGATGCTAGTAATCTTTTTGAACGCTCACGCTTTCCTGGCGTTGACCGTTTAGAAGATCAAAGCCGTGCCACATACGGGATGAGAACAGGTCTTTATGGCTATGATGGTAGTTATGCCAATGTTTTTGTCGGGCAAAGTTATCGTTTAGACAAAGATGATAATCCCTTTCCTCGCGGCTCAGGGCTGGATCAACAAGAATCCGACGTTGTAGGGCAATTCTCTGGACGATATAAGGATATATACATGCTGGACTATCGTTATCAACTTGATAGCCGTAACCTTACATCGCAGCGTCATGAGATTGATGCGAGCGCTGATTGGAACCGTTTTAAAATTGATACACGTTATTTCTTCTCAAAGGGCCTTGAAGGAACTGAGCTTGATGAGAGCCGTGAACAAATTGATGTTGATGGGCAGTTTTATTTTTCACCTGCATGGCGTTTTAGAAGCGGTTTAACGCATGATTTTGCTGAAGATGCTGGCCTACGTTCGATCTATAGCGGCCTTGATTATATGGGGCAGTGTTTATTCCTAGGTTTAACAGCGCAGAAAAACTATACAACAGAAGCGTCAGGGGAAGGGGATACTGAAATTATGTTCCGTATAGGTCTTAAGAATTTAGGTGATTTTGAGCAAAGCAGTTACAAACGTAATTCTGACACGCATTATCAAAATAATGCATCATGCGGATTTTAAAATTTTCGCCGCCTCTAATGCTGCATAAGTTAAAATACCATCACATCCTGCGCGCTTAAACCCAAGCAAAGTCTCCATCATACAGCCATCATAGTCTATCCAACCATTCTGCGCAGCGGCTTTCAGCATGGCATACTCACCGCTCACATGATATGCAAATGTAGGCAAGCCAAACTCTTCCTTTACATTTGCCACAATATCTAAGTACGGGATACCTGGCTTCACCATGAGCATATCTGCACCTTCAGCGACATCGAGCGCAACTTCTCGCATTGATTCAGCTTTATTTGCAGGGTTCATTTGATATGTTTTCTTATCTGTTTTTAATGCGCTAGCAGTTCCAACAGCATCTCTAAAAGGTCCATAAAATGCTGAAGCGTATTTAGCTGCATATGACATGATGATTGTGTCTTGTTGCTTATTTTCATCTAATGTTGCCCGTATCGCTGCAATTCGACCATCCATCATATCTGATGGGGCAATTATATCTGCGCCTGCTTGAGCTTGAACGAGAGCTTGCTGCCTTAATATTTCAACCGTTTCATCGTTAAGAACTACCCCATCTTTAATTATGCCATCATGGCCGTGGCTTGTATATGGGTCAAGTGCAACATCTGCTACAATAGCGATATCAGGCACATTGGCTTTAACAGCTTCGATAGCACGGCACATGAGGTTATCTGCATTCAAGGCTTCTGAACCTTTTTCGCATTTCTTTTTAGGGTCAATTACAGGAAAAAGCGCAATAGCAGGAATTCCAAAATCACGTGCCATCTTTGCTTTTTCAATAAGTAAATCTATGGAGGTACGTTGAACACCCGGCATAGACGCGACATCTTCTTGCTGATTCGCTCCTTCCAACACAAATAGCGGCCAAATTAGATCACTTGCATCTAATTTGTATTCACTCACCATCTCGCGTATATAGCCAGTTTGACGTAATCTTCTCATACGTATATTAGAGAAACCTTGCTGAGTCTTTGTCATTGCCGTATCCTATTATTATTACAACTTTTTATTTGCACGCTTTAATTCATGAATCAAGATTTTACTGAACAAAATGTCATTGCCGAAAAAAAGAACGGCCTCGGTATAATTACACTTAATAAGCCCAAGGCGCTTAATGCCCTTAACCTCGAAATGGTTCGAGAGATTGCTTCTGCTTTGCATGAGTGGGAGACGGACAGGGAGGTGCAAACAGTTGTCATTAAAGCTGTTGAAGGCCGCTCATTTTGTTCTGGTGGTGATGTTAAAGCCTTTTACCACACAGGGATGGATTACCGGCGTAATTATGTTGATATTCGTATACCGCTCATATTTTTTGCTGAAGAATACTCCCTCAATAAGATGATCGCCTCTTATCCTAAAACGACAGTGGCCATCATGGATGGGATTGTCATGGGTGGTGGTTATGGGATCGCCGGACATTGCAAGTATAGAGTTGCAAGCGAACGTGCGTTATTTGCAATGCCTGAAGTTTTCATAGGCCTTTTCCCCGATGTCGGCAGCATGTATCACCTTACAAAAGCACCTAATAAATTAGGGAAATATCTCGCTTTAACGGGCAGTACTATAAATGGCAAGGATATGGTTCGCGCTGGCTTAGCGGATATTCTGGTTTGCTCAAAGCATATTAATGAGCTTTATGAGAAGATGTATAATGACAATGCTGATAACTTGCTCAAGCATATTAAAACTATACAAACGCCTGTAAACTCAGATGCCTTACCACATGATGAGAGAGATCTTATCAATCAGATTTTTTCGGCAAATAATATTGAACAGATCATTGCGGAACTTAACAAACATAAGAGTGAGAGCCCGCTTGTATTAAAAGCACTGCAAACTTTTGAAAAGGTATCGCCATTAAGTGTCTCTATTGCATTGGAGCACTATAATCGAAGCAAAGACCTTAGTGTCGATGAGGTTCTTAATGTCGATTATACACTCGTACAGCATTTCATTCAGCGTTCTGATTTATATGAAGGTATTCGGGCAACCATTATTGATAAGGACAAAGAACCAAGCTGGACACTTACGAGCTTTTCTCAATGTACAAAAGAGCTAGTTCAGTCTTATTTTGCGCCTACAAGTAATAAACTCAGCGATGTTGAAATATTCCAGTAGTTTACATTGTTCGCTTGACCTTCGCTTGCTTGCATTGCAAACTGTTATATGATGTTAAGTTTAATGGAGTATTTTTAGTGACACCAACACCTTATTACGAATCAATTCAGCTAATTGAACGCTTGCACCGTCATTTTCTTGACGTGCTAAAGGTTGAGCTTGATAAAAAGAACATACAAGACATCAACAACGTACAGTCTATGATCTTATATAATATTGGTGATGATGAGATGACTGTCGGGGAACTTACAATTCGTGGTTATTATTTGGGGTCCAACGTTTCTTACAATGTTAAGAAAATGGTTGAGAATGGCTACCTTATCCAAGAACGTTCCGTTCACGATAAACGCTCTATACGTGTTAAATTATCTGATAAAGGCTTAGACCTTAAAAAGATGATTTCCGATATGTTTGATCGTCATGAGGGGCAAATTAAGGGATCAGAAATTACAGATGAAAAGCTTAATCAGCTAAATGATACTTTAAAGCTTGTTGAACGTTTCTGGGCTCAGCAGACAAACTTTTCTATGGGTTACTAAAGCTAGTATTCATTATATTTAATAAGAAGCTAAAGCGCTCAAAATCATGAGCGCTTTTATTTTGCCTATTCAAATGCTTTAAAGCCTGTTTGTGCCGAGCCAAGTATTAGAGCATGAATGTCGTGCGTACCCTCATATGTATTCACTGATTCCAGATTACACATGTGACGCATAACGTGATATTCCTCAGATATACCATTACCACCATGCATGTCGCGGGCTGTGCGCGCAATATCAAGCGCTTTACCGCAATTATTGCGTTTTAGCAGTGAGATACTCTCTGGGGCCGCACGGCCTTGATCTTTAATGCGGCCTAAATGATGGCAAGCAGACAGACCAAGAGCAATCTCAGTTTGCATATCCGCCAACTTCTTTTGAATGAGCTGTTGCGCGGCAAGAGGCTTGCCGAAAACTTTGCGCTCTAATACATAGTCACGCGCGCGGTGCCAGCAATCTTCAGCAGCGCCCATAACGCCCCATGCTATGCCGAAGCGTGCAGAGTTTAAACACATCATAGGCGCTTTTAAGCTATCAGCCAAAGGAAGACGCTGCTCTTCTGATGCAAAGACCTCATCAAGCATGATACTGCCTGTTGGGGACGCCCTTAAAGATAGCTTGCCTTCAATTTTAGGGGCTGAAAGTCCATCAAAGCCTTTCTCTAAAATAAAGCCACTAATCTTACCATCTAACGCGCCGCCTTGAATTCTGGCCCAAACGACAAATATATCGGCGATAGGGGAGTTTGATATCCATTGTTTTGCGCCAGAGAGCTTATAGCCTCCATCAACTTTCACAGCTTTCGTGCGCATTGTATTTGGGTCTGATCCGCCGTCAGGTTCCGTTAGGCCAAAGCAGCCTATAAATTCTCCGCCTGCAAGTTTTGGCAGGTATTTTTCTTTTTGCTCTTCTGAGCCAAAAGTATGAATAGGGTACATCACGAGAGAGGATTGCACAGAGAAGCACGAGCGATATGCGCTGTCGATACGCTCTAACTCACGCGCGATAAGTCCATAGCCTGTATAGCTTATTCCCGCACAGCCATATCCTTCCAACATTGGGCCGAGTAGGCCAAGTTCGCCCATTTCTCTCATAATAGTTGGATCAAAATTTTCTGTACGATATGCTTCTTGCACTCTAGGCAGTAATTTGTCATGAGCATAATCACGTGCCGTTTTCATGATCATACGCTCCTCGTCACTCAGAAGCTCTTCAAGATTTAAGGGGTCTTGCCATGTAAATTCTGCTCTTTTCATACTTTTCATTCATCCTATTTTTGCGTAACTTACAAATTCATTTTTATATATTAATCATGGACTTTTTAACGATATGAATAAAGGGCTTTTAGCTGGCCGAGAGGTCATTATTGAATTTCATCCAATAGGGAGTTTTGTCAAAGTTACCGCTATGGATGTGCAAAGCCTTACTGAAATCTCTGTTCAAGGACCGGCAACAGCTCCTGAAACTACACTTAAAAACAACGCTCTTCGCCGCTTAGAGTATGTACTTAAGAAGAATAACCTAATATAAACTTTACATATTCAATTTTATCCGTTATATATATTGCCAAACAATAGGTGTGATATGACAAAAGATAGAATTTCAAAGGAACAGTTCTGTATATTTATGAGTGCACAGGAAAATGCACAAACAATCACGTCCTTTGATTCACATAAAGGCACTATAGAGCTTAAAGATGGGCAATTTGTAGAGGCGATACAGATTGATAATTCGAGAGAAGGCCCTGATAAGCTATCTGTAAGTGTTCGCGATGCTAATAATGAATTAAAAATTCACTTTGGCGTCACTCAGCTCAACGCAAAAGATGGTATTTCCTTCACCTTAGATAATGAATATGTTTATGCAGTGCAATCCCCCAAAGCCAATACCGTGCCGCTTACTCATAATAAGAAAGACTTAGAACCAGATGTAAGCCAACGGGTGAAAGAAAACTTAGGGTTAGTTTTTAAATTGGCGGATAAATATATTAACCCGCGCCTTAGCACAAAGGAAGACTATATTCAGGCTGGAATTGCCGGATTAACGGAAGCTGAGATGAAAGCGGACCCGAGTATGCACCCAAAGCAAATGAGCACCTATCGCGCTCAATACATTGTTGAAGCATTCAGACAATTAAAAAGAAAAAGCCAAGAGATACATATTCCCAAATTAGCTCTAGAGGAACTAAACGTATTTATAGGGGCGCGCAAAACATTAAAAAATCAAAATCATGGGATTGAGCCAAAGCTGAGTGATGTCGCGGCAGAGTTAAATATATCTTTGGATCAGGCTTTAACCTTAGAGAAGCGGGCAATGGCTATATATGGTTTTGAGCATTTGGATGAAGTAAGATCAGGCAAAGGCGGTGATTACAGTAGTGATATTTTTAATACCGCAGCTCCAAATCCAGAAACAATAGTTACCAACGATGATTTTATAGCATTCTTACACAGGGTCATTGAAGATCTAGATGAAAGAAAACAATTCATAGTACGAAATTATTACGGCATTAATTGTAAAGAAATGACTTTATCAGAATTAGGTGAAGAATTAGGAATTTCAAGTGAGCGTTCAAGACAATTACTTAAGGACGCCAAGGAAAAACTTCTTATAGCCTTACAAAAATACAATATATCCATTGAAGATACCGAGCCGGCAGACCAAACGCCAAGCAAAGGCTTTAATGAACATGATCTTTCTATAAAATCTTTTAGCTAGTTGATAAATCCATACTATATAAGCATCGAAAAACCTTGATTATCGCAGCATTTAGGCCTATAACCCCCACATGAAAAAGACACTTGCTATAGCCTGCGATCATGGCGGGTATGAATTAAAAGCCGCAATAAAAGCTAAATTTCCTGAAATTGAGTGGAAAGACCTCGGCTGCGATTCTACAGAGTCCGTAGATTATCCAGATTACGCTGCAAAAATGATAGATGCCATCGAAACTGGTTCAGTGGAGCAGGGCATTCTTATTTGCGGTACTGGCATCGGCATTTCTATTGCTGCTAATCGCTCATCAAAAATACGCGCAGCTTTATGTACAGATACGACTATGGCACGCTTGACCCGTCAGCATAATGATGCCAATGTTTTGGCGCTCGGCGCGCGCATAACAGGTGTTGAAGCAGCTTTTGATATCGTAGATATCTTTGTAAAAACAGAATTCGAAGGCGGTCGACATGAGCGCCGTATCGCTAAAATGAGTTAAGACATTACTTTAGGAAAGGACTACAAAATATGTGTTCAGCAGTAAAAAATGAATTTGCAACAGATGGTTTTTTTGATGAGGATTTGAAAACGCATGATGCGGAAGTTTTTGCGACAGTTGCAAATGAACTGAGCCGTCAGCAAACTCAAATCGAGCTTATCGCTTCTGAAAATATTACTTCAAAAGCTGTTTTGGATGCACAAGGCACAGTCTTTACTAATAAATATGCAGAAGGTTACCCTGGTCGTCGTTATTACGGTGGCTGTGAATTTGCTGATGAAGTTGAGCAACTTGCTCGTGAGCGTGCAAAGCAGCTTTTTGGTGCTAAATATGCAAACGTACAGCCTAACTCTGGCTCACAAGCTAACCAAGGTGTTTTTAACGCTTTACTTCAGCCTGGCGACACAATCCTTGGTATGAGCCTTGCAGCTGGTGGTCACTTGACACATGGCGCGGCGCCAAACCAGTCTGGTAAATGGTTTAATGCTATCCAGTATGGTGTACGTGAGGAAGATGCGCTTCTTGATTATGAAGAGATGGAGCGCCTTGCACGTGAACATAAGCCTAAAATGATCGTAGCGGGTGCTTCTGCTTACCCACGTCAGATTGATTGGAAACGTTTCCGTGCTATTGCTGATGAAGTTGGCGCATATTTGATGGTTGATATGGCGCACTATGCTGGTCTTATCGCTGGTGGTTCATATGAAAGCCCAATTCCATATGCAGATGTGACAACGACAACAACGCATAAAACACTTCGCGGTCCTCGCGGTGGTATGATTTTGACGAATGATCTAGAAATCTTCAAAAAGATCAACTCAGCGATTTTCCCTGGCATTCAGGGCGGGCCTCTAATGCATGTTATTGCCGGTAAAGCAGTGGCTTATGGCGAAGCGTTAAAGCCTGACTTTAAACTTTACGCAAAAGCTGTTGTAGATAATGCACGTGTTCTTGCTGACACACTTAAATCTGGTGGTGCAGACATCGTTTCTGGTGGTACTGACAGCCATATCGTTCTTGTTGATCTTCGTCCGAAAGGTCTAACAGGTAAAGAAACAGAGGAAGCGCTTGAGCGTGCAGGTATGACATGTAACAAAAACGCTGTTCCATTTGACCCAGCTCCGCCAATGGTAACATCAGGTGTTCGTCTCGGCACACCTGCGGCGACTACTCGCGGTTTCGGTATTGCTGAATGGAAACTTGTTGGTGAGTATATTATTGAAGTGCTAGATGGCCTAAAAGCTAATGGTGCAGAAGGTAATGGCGAAGTGGAAAAAGCAGTTAAAGCGAAAGTTGAAGAGCTTTGCGCACGTTTCCCGATCTACCCTACATTGTAATAGAATATGCGCTGCCCATTTTGCGGAAATGAAGAAACACAGGTTAAGGACTCGCGGCCGACGGAAGATCATGCCGCGATCCGTCGCCGTCGCTCATGCCCTGATTGTGGACAGCGCTTTACTACATTCGAACGCGTACAGCTACGTGAAATGACTGTTCTTAAGTCTGGTGGCCGTAGACAGCCCTTTGATAGAGACAAGATTATGAAGTCCATGCAGCTTGCTCTACAAAAAAGACCCGTTGAATTTGAACGTATTGAAAAAGTAACCACTGGGATCGTGCGAAAACTAGAATCGCAAGGTGAACACGAGATCACCTCCAATATGATCGGTGCAGAGGTCATGAATGCCTTAAAGGATCTCGATGCTGTGGGTTACATTCGCTATGCCAGTGTTTATAAAGACTTCCGCGAACCAGATGACTTCAATGATTTCCTTGAAGATGTGAAGACCTTACAAACCTCTAAGGACTAAACATGCATAATAGTGACGAATATTATATGCGTGTGGCATTAGCTCATGGGCAGCGAGGCCTGGGCAATACAGCGCCAAATCCTGCTGTTGGCTGTGTTATTGTAAAAGATGATCGCATCTTAGGGGTAGGGCATACCTCACCTGGCGGCAGACCTCATGCAGAAGTTAATGCTTTAAAACAAGCAGCCTTTGAAGCAAAAGATGCAGATGCTTATGTCACATTAGAACCTTGCTCCCACACAGGACAAACACCGCCTTGCTGTGATGCTCTCATAAAGGCAGGAATCAAGCGCGTTATTATTGGCTGCACAGACCCCGACCCTAGGGTGAGTGGGCAAGGTATAGAACGCTTAAAAGCTGCTGGCATTTCCGTTGTAACAAATTGTCTTGAAGCTGAATGCCTCAAAAGTAATAAGGGATTCTTTTTAAAAATTAATGAGAAACGTCCCTATGTATGCTTGAAAGTCGCTAGCTCTCAAGACCATATGATTGCAGCTAAAGAGGGGGCGAGAACGCAGATCAGTGGTAAAATGGCTGCACGCTATACGCATAACTTGCGCTCTTACTATGATGCTATCATGGTTGGGAGTGAGACATTTCTTATAGATAACCCTCAATTAACTACTCGGCTTGAGGGGTATGAACATAATATAAAGCGCTATATCCTTGATGGTTCAGGGCGTATTCAGGACGCTATGCAAGGCTTTAACATCATCACAGATAAGGTTGTAGATACCCGAAATATAAGCGCCGTGCTATCTTATCTAGCAGAGCAAGGCATTACACGTCTTCTTGTTGAGGGCGGCGCACGCTTACATGAAAGCTTTCTAGAAAGTGGTATGGTTGACGAGTTCCAGCATATACAGAGTCATAATGTTATCGGAAATGAGGGTGTTTGCGCATCATACCTTAATAAACCAACCTCATTTGGGCTAGATAAGTTCAAATCGCGTTCACTAGGTGATGACAGGCTAGATATTTACAAAAGAGCGAGCTAAATTAGACTTATGTTTACAGGCATTATAATCGATATTGGCAGTGTGAAAGAAATTGATAAGCAAGGTGATTGGCGTATCACTATTGGCGTAAATGATTTTGACTTAAGCACTACAGAAATCGGGGCATCTATATGCTGTTCTGGATGTTGCCTTACGGTCATTGAAAAAGGCGCTGATTGGTTCAGGGTGGATGTGTCTGCAGAATCTCTGTCCAAGACAATAATTTCTTCTTGGGGGCAGGGTACTCTGTTAAACCTAGAACCAGCCCTTAAAATGGGCGATGAACTTGGTGGACATATAGTATCTGGACATGTAGATGGCTTAGCGGAATTGACATCTATCAAGGTCGAACAGGACTCACATAGGCTTAGCTTTAAAGTGCCGGATGATCTGGCGCTTTATATCGCTTCGAAAGGTTCTGTAACACTAGATGGTGTGTCTTTGACTGTTAATGAGGTTCAAGATAACCAGTTTGGTGTCAATATTATCCCTCATACATGGGAGAATACGACACTGGGACAGCTAAAAGAAGGTTCGAAAGTAAATATAGAGATTGATATGTTGGCCCGTTATGTGGCAAGAATGCTAGGCAAAGCATAGCCATTAACATACCGGGCTTTAAATGCTTTATAAAGGAGACTTAATTATGAGCAAAAAAATCGCAATTTTATCAGCTTCATGGCACACAAATATTGTTAATTCTGCTGAAAATTCGGCAATTGAAGAACTGGTTAAACTAGGTTATGCACGTGAAAATATTGACGTTATTAAAGTCCCTGGTGCAGTTGAAATTCCTTTGGCAGGTAAGCTTGCATTAGAAAACGGTTATGACTGCGCTATTGGTATTGCTCTGGTTGTTGATGGTCAAATCTACAGACATGAGTTTGTGGGTCATACAGTTGTACAGGGCATCTTGGATGCATCTCTTGCGACGAACAAACCTTTTATCTCTGCAGTATTGACACCTCAACGTTATAATGAAAATTCAGATCTTTATGAAGAAATGTATATTAAGCATTTCGTAGTTAAAGGTCAGGAGGCTGCTAAGGCGGCTGATCAAGCAATTCAAGTCGTCGAGCAACTTAGCGCTGGATCGCAAGCAAATAAGGTGGCAGCATAAATAATGAGCGAGCCTATAGACGATAATCATCCTGACAATACTCAAATCACATCTTCAGTAGATACCTCAGTGGAAGAGGGGGCTACTGATGGGGCAAGTGAAGCTACTGATAAGAGTACAAAAAAGAAGTCCGTAGGCTCTCCTAAAGCTATGGCACTTGCTGCAAGGCTTCGTGCTGTTCAAGCGCTTTATCAAAAAATTCAAAGTAAGCAATCTGTGCGCCAAGTCGTAAATGAATTTTTAGAGCACCGTTCTGATATGCATATTGATGGTGAGCCTCTCGTACCACCCGATGCGCTCTTATTCAGAAAAATCATGTATGGCATTGATGAGCGTTTTACCGAGATCAATTCAATTGTAGAGGCTAACCTTAAGAAGGATGCCTCTGATCGTAAGATTGAGCTATTGCTGCACTCCATCATAGTCTGCGCGACTTATGAGCTTCTCATACATGAGAAGGATGCACCGATTATCATTAACGATTATCTTAATATTGGGCATAGTTTTTATGAACGCGGCGAGGTTGCTCTCATTAATGGTGTGCTTGATAACATCGCTAAACTCTTCAAATAGAACATTTTTTCAAAATTCATTTGCACGAATCGAAGAACCTTATTTACATTGTATTTTATCTAATCGTAGCTAAATATTAACATAACGCATGCTATTCTGTATGTAGGGTTAATAAACAATATTAAGGTTGGGGTAAGGTTTACCATGCGAATGATTATGATAGCTCTTGCGGCAGTAGTGCTTCTTGGAGGCGGCGGTGCTGGAGCATATTTTTATTTAATAAATCCGGCAGAAGCTGCTGTTGGAGAAGATGGACTTGAAGAAAGTGCAGAGGCTCATGATGAGCATGCATCAGCTAAGAAATCTCATGACAAAGGTGGGCATGATAATGCGCATTTTGAGTATGTAGAGCTTGATCCACTTATCCTTCCAATAGTTGATGAAAATGGCGTTAGCCAAGTCGTAAGCGTTGTTATAGCGCTCGAGGTGCCTAGTGCAGCTGCCAAGGCTTCGGTTGATCAGGTCATTCCACGCTTAAAAGATGCCTTTATTCAAGATATGTATGGCTCACTAAATGAACATGCGTCACTTAAAGGCGGTGTAATTCAAGTACAAAAAATAAAGAAAAGGCTGTCTGAGATTAGCATGGATATTGCTGGCGAAGAGAATGTGTATGATGTTCTTTTGCAGGTCGTACAACAGCGCCCAATTTAATTAGTACAATTTTTACGTTATTTAATTAAAGCTCTGTCAATATGGCAGAGCTTTAATCGTATTGGCCTTATTTTAATTTTGAGCTAAGTGTTCATGCTATGTAGTGTCGTCATGCCTCAAAAAACAAAACTTTCTTTACTTATATTCTTCGCAGCAACACTCGGCACACTTGGCTTCATCATGTATGAGAAAAATGAAAAAGCAAAACAGTTTGATGAATTTGGTATTGCTATTGAGGCAACTGTAGTTGGACACACAACATATAGGCCAAACGATAGCAAAGCATCTAATCATAGTGCTAGCTATTTTGTTAGTGTGGAATACACGCCTAGAGATGAAGCAAATAGTGTAGTAACGAGCATACTTACAAGTAAAGCTAGACATGACAGCCTAGACGTTGGAGATAAAGTGCAGATTAAATACATTAAGAAAAATATAAAATCTGCGTTAGGGGGTAGCCCAGATGGCTATAATGCTGTTTTTGTAAACTGACTATCGTAAAATATACTAACAACTACGGGTGTGGTTCACAGATGAGTGTAGGGACGCCATTCTTGACCTCGATACCCACAGCATAAGTAGGGACTGGCGTTGTTGGACATGTTCCATTTAATGGTGTTGTAAATAAGTCCTTACACATGAGTTTATTATCCTCAATACCATATGCAACCTTCCCTGTAGGACATTCTGCATCACCATCTGTAGTATCCATGCCTTGATAGCTTGCTAAAGCTTCTGGATCC
>NZAJ01000012.1 GCA_002687495.1 Micavibrio sp.
TCCCCTCTTCATAACGACATATCTAAGTTGCTACAAGCAGTGCTTATAGCAACTTTTTTGTGTCGCTTTGTCGTATTCATGAAACATAATTTTAAGATGATAGAAAAATTGCACTATTTGTATTTTTTTATAAATAAAGCCTTGATATGTGCGGTTTTGAGAGTGTATAACCGCCCAACCAGTCGATGAGACTGGTGGCTTTATTAAAAGCCTTTCATGCCCGTTAGGGTATGAAACCTCCCTGTTCAACTCTCCGGGTTCATGTTGTATTTTTAATATAGCATGCCCGGCTTTTTTTTGCCTTGATATGATGATTATGTGCAAATGCTTGCATTGCAACATAGGATTTTACTGCAATCCCTAGTGAATATTTCTAAACTTGTGAGCACCCACAGATTGGAGGCTCATGCAGCGTTATAAGAATGTCACAGAAACAACACCTTCGCAAAAACATGGCAACGTAGCGCCTTCTATAAGCGCGCAAGAGAATTTACGTCTTAATGCACTTTATAAACCTGAATATCGCCACAGAGGATGGGAGCGCCTGAACATCGATGATCAGCCAGAAGGTTTTCAAATATTCAAAATAGATCCTGCACAAAAACCTCGTGGCATTATCAGCTTTCTCACTGGCAATGAATCTTCTCCACTTTATTTTAACACCGCTATTAATGAAATGGCAAAGCGTGGCTTTTATGTTATCGCTGCCGCTCAACTCAACCGCAGGCAATATCCTGATAATTTAGAGCGCAATTTAAAAATTGCCGAATGGCTTTGTCTGGATGATCGCTCACCAGCGATAGAGCTGCACAATGAGACTAACTTACCATTATATCTATCCGCGCATTCAGCAGGCGTAACCATGATTAATGCATGGCTCTATGCGAAGCCTGAAAATCTTGAACGCGCTTACGATCTCTATACACATTATTTCAAGCTTGCAGGCTTTTTTGGCTCAACCATGTCTACAGCGATGTATCATTTTCAAAATGCGACAAAAGCGGAGCATCTCAAAGCCCAAGCATTGAGCCAAGCCTATGATTGTTATGCGCGTTATTTTAATTCACGCGTTGTTGGGCTGGCACCCTTAGATAAATTTTTCTCTGAGAAATTCAAAAGCGATCATTATCGCGGCCAAGCCTTATCTGGAGTTGGCACAACCCATGGAGATGCGCTCGCCCTAAGAAAGCTTGCACGATGGGTCATAGAAAAAACAGAAGACGCTCGCTTTTCCATTAGCCCCGAATGGAGGAACCGTTTTATCCCTATTCCCTCAACATCCATCTATGGACGCCACGATGAGGCCTCATGTGTACGAAGCGGCGAATATGAAGCTAACCTCACCAATTCTCACTTTTACCTCAATGAGGCCCAGCACGCCTTAAAAGTAGGCTTGCCACAATTACTTGATCATATCGAATATACAATTGAGCTTCATGAGCGTGGGTTATACAGCTTAAATGCACAAGAGCGCCTTGGCTTATTTTCCAAAGGCGCTCTGAGTAGTCCATTTGATATAGATAACACCCCTGATTAAGGGGGCATCTAGTAGTTTAGCGTTAAGCCGCTTTAGCCTCACCTTGTAGCGCTGCGCATGCTTTTTGAATGCGCGTACAGGCCTCAACCAGTGCGTCCTTGCTTGTTGCATAAGATATACGGAAGTGCGGGCTTAAGCCAAACGCTTCACCATGAACAGCCGCAACACCCTGATCTTCAAGGAGGTATGTTACGAAATCTTCATCTGTTTCGATTGTTTTACCGCTTGGCGTTGTCTTACCAATACACCCCTTGCAAGATGGGTATACATAAAATGCACCTTCTGGCTTGATACACTCAATACCGTCTGCCTCATTAAGCATATCAACAACCAAGTTACGGCGCTCCACGAAAGCATCATTACGTGGCGCAAGAAATGATTGATCACCATTAAGCGCTTCAACCGCTGCTGCCTGTGAAACTGATGATGGGTTAGATGTTGATTGGCTTTGCACTTTCGCCATTGCCTTAATGATTTCTTTTGGACCACCTGCATAGCCAATACGCCAGCCTGTCATTGCATATGATTTCGATACGCCGTTAATCGTTAATGTGCGATCATAAAGCTTAGGCTCTACTTCTGCAGGCGTTGCGAACTTAAAGCCATCATAAACAAGATGCTCATACATATCATCGCTCATCACATACACATGAGGATGCTTCATCAACACATCGGTGAGCGCTTTCAATTCATCATGAGAATACGCACCGCCAGTTGGATTAGATGGTGAGTTAAAGATCAGCCATTTTGTTTTAGGCGTGATCGCTGCATCTAAATCCGCAGCTGTCAATTTGAATTGGTTTTCAGCACTACAAGGCACAGTCACAGGTGTACCTTCTGCTAATAAAACCATATCAGGGTAAGATACCCAAAATGGCGCAGGGATAATCACTTCATCACCTGGATTAACTGTCGCCATAAGCGCATTATAAAGCACTTGTTTACCGCCAGTCCCAACAGAGATTTGCTCACGCTCATAGCTTAGGCTGTTATCGCGTTTGAATTTAGCGATGATTGCATCTTTAAGCTCTGGTGTACCGTCTACGGCTGTGTATTTCGTTTGACCATCTTTAATTGCTTGAATAGCAGCTTCTTTAACAAAGTCTGGCGTATCAAAGTCTGGCTCACCTGCACCAAGGCCGATAACATCGCGTCCAGCAGCTTTTAGCTCTTTAGCTTTAGTTGTTACAGCAATAGTAGGAGACGGTTTGATGCGGCTTAAACGATCAGCAACAATAGACATGGTATTTTTCCTTTTATTTATTCAATACTCGACATTGGCATTAGAATGCTTTTGCCGAAGAAAAATCAACCCCTATCCTTGCGAAAAACGCTTTTAACGGCTCTAAAATCGGTTCTTCCAAAGCCTCAAGGATATAGCCCTCAAGCCTAGGGATATGAGCGAGATATGTTTTATTACCTGTTTCATTAGCTATTTTGATGAATTGCCCAATACAGCGGCAATGAAACTGCGTCGCGAGAATACGGTATTGCGCTTTAAATTGCTCGTCATAGGGCGCAAGAATATCAGCGCGTATATCTTTTTCTATCGTGTAACGCGCATCTTCTAAGAGATTTGCCAGATCATATGGAACTGGCCCGAGCATTGCGCCTTGAAAATCTAATATCCCACATTGTTTAAGCCCTTTTTCATCTGGCAAAAACATCAAATTCTCAACATGAAAATCAATATGCTGGAAACATTTCTCAGGGCACGGCACATCACGCCTAATATCTTTCCAAACTTGAAGATATTCCTCTACATACTCAGGCTTTTGCGCATAATAATCCAGTATAAAGCGATGATTAGCATGGACATGGCTGTCGTAATATTCAGGCAAATTCGCTGGCGGGTCTATAGCGCGCAGCTTTTTCAGCACTTCCGCCGCAAGCTTATATAATTCATGCGCATTTGCGCCCTGCTCTAAAGCTTTTTTGAAGGATAAATCACCAAAATCTTCCAAAATTAAATAGCCAGCTTTTTCATCCGCCGCATAAATCTCAGGCGCTTTTAAGCCATTATCGTTAAGCCACGCTGAGAGGCGTAAGTAATCACTGAGCTTATGCCCTCGCGTCATATGCGGTGAGTTATCAGGCACGCTTTCCATCACAATTGCGCTTTTTTCGTTTTTCTGAGCGCGGTAATAGCGACGAATTGAGCTATCCTTGCCAAGAGGCGTAATGTGAGTATAACCATGCGCCGACACAAACGCATCAAGTGCATCCTGATTGAATAGCATTTCAGGAGATATCGTCACGTGTGAACCTTATTTTACTGTGGAGGGCGTTTATTGCGTCCGGTGATCGCATTAATCGCATCAATATGCTTTTGAGATACACCTTGTCTAGAGCGTGGTGCTCCGGGATCTTCTAATCCAAATATTGTTTGTCTTTCACCAGCTATGGCTTTTAGAATTTCCAAGCCAAATTGCTCTTCCTTTTTCTTAGCAGGCTTTGCAGCTTGTGAAGGTAAAGATGAAGTTGGTGGCGCTGCTTTTTGTTGCGCTTGTTGGCTTTGCTGCACAGGCGCTTTCATAGGCGGCGCAAGTGGTTCAGCCTGAACAGGTGGCGGTGATGCTTTCGCGGCTTCGGCGCGTCCAGAATCTACGCGCTCAATATTATAGGCAACGACCCCATTGAGATGCGGTTTTGTTAGACCAAGAAGAAGTTTTGAATCTTCATGAGCCCACGCGATAATTTGCTGGCGCGCTTTTGATCTATTTCCATGCGCGAGACTAAGAGCTTCTTTTATTCGTGCTTCCACATATTCAAGTGACATATATTTTTTCCTTCACTTATATATTTAGGATGACATATTTTTGCGTAATGACCAAGCTTTATCGGCTAGCGGGCAAATTCAGGATTTAGACTAGGAGTGCCTCCCCTCATGGCTGCCTCTATACGTTGTTCATTATATTCAGCTATTTTTTTGAAGAAAAAATCGTAAACAGTGTCGTGTAATGGCCCCTCAAGCTCAAAATGAGCCTGCAAGCCCATAAAACATGATTTACCTTTTGCTGATATACCTTCTATAACCCCATCAGGTGCCATCGCCGTTATTTTCAGTTTTTCACGCATGGCTTTCATTTCCGGCACTTCCCATATAGCTCTGGTTATTCCTTCTTTATGAACTGAGTTCACAGTAAGTTGAGATTTGCCTGTAAATAATTCACTTAGAACCCCACCTTCCATAAGGGCTATATGATGAACATGTTTATCCATCCCCTTGAGACAACGAGAGCCATTAATAACGTCCGCATCATACCCTTCAGCATGATTAATTTCTTCAGTTTTTAAATGTTCTAATGCACCGCCCATAGCCACAATCATCTCTTGCATACCACGGCAAACACCTAGAATAGGTATATCTTTATCATATGCACGCTGAATTATTTTAAATGCATATTCATCACGCTCAAGATCATAAGTATCTCCAGGATATTCTTCACGTTTGTATTTGTCGGCATAACGACTTGGGTGAATATTACTATCCCCACCAGGCATCAAAACACCATCTACAAATTCTAGTATATTCTCAAAATATGGCGTACCAACTGGCAGCTCAATAGCTTCAATATCCGTATTCGAAAATGAGCCAATCCAACGTTCATGAAGGGTTGAGTATCCCTTATCACATACTGGCGCCATAACAGCTACGCGTTTTTTTGTTGGCGATTGCTGTAGCTCTCTTAATAAACCTGCTTGTATGTCTTTAATATTACCCATCACATAATAGAATTTAGTCAAAAAAGGATAATATTATATTAAACACCCAAGTGCATTAGTAATATGGAATATATACACAATTTTATAACTGAACCAGCTCTTTAAGGATTTTTTGCACGCCTTCGATACGTTCTTGCGGGCGCTCCCAATGACGAATGATCGAGATTTTTTGATCAGGGCGCAGTTTTACGGTACCGCGTTTCTCCATGATCCACCCCATTAGCTTTTCTGGGTTTGGCGGGCTATCATCATGAAAGCCGATCACTGCACCTTTTGGCCCAGCATCGATCGTCGATATATGCACCTGCTTGCACATATGCTTAATACCGACAATAGAAAGTAGATTTTCAAATTCTTGCGGTAAATCACCAAAACGATCAATCATTTCAGCAGCGTAAGAGTCTATATCCTCACTCGTTTCAAGCTCTGATAAACGGCGATAGAGGCTCATACGAACACCTAAATCCTCAACATAAGTTTCAGGAATTAAGATAGATGCGCCAATATTGATTGTTGGGCTCCACCCTTTATTTTGTATTTCAATCGCATCAATATCCACGCCTTCGCGCGCCATAGCGACTGCTTCTTCAAGCATTTGCTGATAAAGCTCAACCCCAACCTCTTTGATATGGCCTGATTGTTTGTCGCCAAGCAAGTTCCCTGCTCCGCGAATATCCATATCATGCGATGCTAGTTGGAAGCCGCTCCCCAAAGTATCAAGTGTTTCCATGACCTCTAAACGCTTTTGCGCTTGTTCATTCAGCACCTGATTTGGTGGATAGGTTAAATATGCATAAGCACGCACTTTCGAGCGACCGATCCGCCCTCTAATTTGATATAGCTGCGCTAAGCCAAACATGTCAGCGCGATGAACGATCATTGTATTTGCAGTTGGAATATCGATGCCACTTTCAATAATGTTAGTTGCTAGAAGCACATCATATTGCCCGTCATAAAAAGCGGTCATGCGATCTTCTAGTTCAGTCGGGCTCATCTGCCCATGTGCAGTCACGACTTTAATTTCCGGGACAAGCTCTTTGAGCATATCCTCTAACTCTTTCATATCCTTGATACGTGGGCAGACATAGAAAGACTGACCACCGCGATAATGCTCACGCATCAGGGCTTCACGAATAACCATGCCATCGACTGGCATCACAAATGTACGCACAGCTAAGCGGTCTACTGGCGGTGTTGTGATTAAGCTCATTTCTTTCACGCCTGTGAGCGCCATTTGAAGCGTTCTAGGGATTGGCGTCGCTGTTAATGTTAGGACGTGGACATTACTTTTCAGCTCTTTTAAGCGTTCTTTTTGTTTCACACCAAAGCGCTGCTCTTCATCTACGATTAGAAGACCAAGTTGAGCGAATTTAATACTCTCAGCAAAAAGGGCATGTGTGCCGATAACGATATTTACGCTTCCATCCCTTAAACCTTCACGTGTTAGATTAGACTGTTTTGTGCTAACCATACGCGAGAGTTGATCTACGCGGATACCCGTACCGGCCAAACGCTTTGCGAAATTATTATAGTGCTGGCGCGCGAGAAGTGTTGTTGGAACAACTAAAGCGACTTGGTGGCCATCCATAGCTGCGACATAAGCGGCTCTTAATGCGACTTCAGTCTTACCAAAACCGACATCGCCGCAAACAAGGCGGTCCATTGGATACTCACCAGATAAGCTCTCAAGCACGGCATTAATCGCTCGTTCCTGATCTTCGGTTTCCGCATAAGGAAAACGTGAGGCAAACTGATCATAAATGTCTTTTGAGATTTGAATTGGCTCTGTTTTTCTAAGCTGGCGCGCTGCGGCAATTTTAAGAAGATGATCTGCCATCTCCATAAGGTCTTTCTTGACCTTCGCCTTACGTGCTTGCCAACCAGCCCCGCCCAGCTTATCAAGCTGAACACTGCCTTCATCACCACCAAAGCGTGAAAGTACTTCGATATTCTCGACAGGCACGAATAGCTTATCACCACCAAGATATTCGATTTTTAAGCAATCATGATGAATTCTTCCAACACTCACCGTTTCGAGCGCAAGGAATTTCCCAATCCCGTGATCGATGTGCGTAACAAGATCCCCTTCATTTAGACTTGAAACCTCATTGAGGAAGTTATCTGCTTTTTTACGCTTTTTACTTTTACGGGCTAAGCGATCACCGAGGATATCTTGTTCACTCAGCACTGCTAAATCAGGCGCCACAAATCCATGCTCGAGAGATAATATAGATAAACCTACCTCAGTAGCGCCCAGCTTCTTAAGTTCTTTTGCCCCCTCAATCTCGCGCAATGCATTCATGCCAGCGGCTTTCATCATCGCTTCAATGCGTTGCTTGGACCCTTCACTATAACAACTGATGAGGATTTTTCGCTGGGAGTGTTTTTGAAGTTCTATAATGTGCTTGCGCAGCTCTCCCATGAGATCGCCATCGGGAAGACTTCTGATATCCGCAAAATCACGCGCCTTTTTAACGCTTGGCTCATCTTCACCGGGCGCTGCAAAAGGTGATAATATCTTTGCGTCTTGCGTTAAGCTTTTCCACTCACCCTGCTCTATATAGAGTTTTGATGGCTCTAACGGGTGATATGTCGCACCACTTAATGACACATCTTTGGACTTAGCCTTCTTGTTAGAAGCTTCCAAAGTCTTTCGCGCGGCGTAAAAATCTTGCACCTGCGCGAGATGCTCATCATATGATTGTTGTGCATGATGGTCAAAAACAACGCCGCAATGTGGTGCATAATCAAAGAGCGTATCCATATGCTCATAAAAGAGTGGAAGCCAATGCTCCATCCCATTATAGCGGCACCCTTCAGACACAGCCTCATATAGAGGATCAACACCCATCACAACACCAAAAGCCGCTCGATAAGAGCTTCTAAAACGATCAATGCTTTGCTCATTTAAGAAAAATTCTGTCACAGGCTGTAATGCAAAATCATCAATATTTGCATGTGTACGCTGGCTCATTGGATCAAAGCTTTTAATCGTTTCAATCTCATCGCCAAATAAATCTAGGCGAATAGGCTCTTCATAGCCTGCAGGAAAGAGATCAATAATACCACCGCGAATACTATACTCCCCGGCTTCACGCACTGTATCGGTACGGCTATAGCCATTTTCTGCTAAGAAGACTTGCATCGCATCAACATCAACCCGACTACCTTTTTGGGCAATAAAACTCGCATTTTCTAGTGCGCTTTTAGGCATTACACGTTGAGAGATTGCATTAATCGTGGTGAGCAAAATGCGCGGCGCTCTTTTGCTTTGCTTCTCCCAGATGATAAGCTGGCTTAGCGCATGAACGCGGCGGGCCACTATTTCACTATTAGGGGAGACGCGGTCATAAGGAAGGCAATCCCATGCAGGGTAATCGACCATTTCTACATTGGGATCAAAAAAGCCAATTAGCTCACGTACAGCGTTTAATCTTGTGTCATCGAGGGCTACAAAGACTAAAACTTTGTCTTGAGACATAAGCATACGCGCTTGCTCAATCAAAATGCGAGCATCATGACCAGCAGGCGCACTATATATTGTCTGAATGCTTTGGTTATTAAGCATTTGCTGATCTATCTGCGTTTCTTGAGTAGGCATTTTACCCTATGTTTTTAAGTTGTGCGCTGGTGAATTTTTATATATATATCTGAGCACTGACGTCAATCCTAATGAGATAAAAGGATAAAATAATATGAGCGCTGAACCTGCCACGAAAACTGCCTCAAACACTCCAGATGAAAAACCAAATCCAGATTTACTTGATGGCGCGGTTATTGACCATAGCGCAACCAGCAAAAAAGGCATCTTAGAGCGCCTATTCACATTGTCATTCCGAGGCTTTGTATACCCACAAATTTGGGAAGACCCAGAAGTTGACATCGAAGCCCTTAAAATAGACAAAACAACACGCATTATGACGATTGCTTCTGGCGGGTGTAATATCATGAATTACCTCACAGAAAGCCCTGAACGCGTAAAAGCTATCGATCTAAACCCTGCTCACGTTGCTTTAGCGCGTCTAAAAATTGCGGCTATTAAGCATTTACCTGATTATGAGAGCTTCTTCCTGTTCTTTGGTCATGCTAATGATAAGCGCAACATCGAGAATTACGATAAATATATAGCACCTCACCTTGATAGTTTCTCACGTAAATATTGGGAAAAGTGGACACTCTTCCGTGGCCGCCGTATTAATTATTTCACAAAGAACCTTTATCAATTTGGCTTGCTAGGCCGCTTCATAAGTGCGGTGCATTTCTTAGCTAAAATTTATGGTGAAGATCCATCTCAAATCCTCACCGCTAAAACACAAAAAGAGCAAGGCGAAATTTTTGACCGTACATTAGGCCCTATTTTTGATAAGCCATTCGTGCGTAAAATCTGCTCTATGCCACCATCACTATACGGCTTAGGCATTCCTCCTTCACAGTTTGATGACCTAAAAGGTGATGCGGAAATGGCCGATGTATTAAAGGCACGCCTACGCCGCCTTGCTGTAGATTTTCCAATCGAAGATAACTATTTCGCATGGCAAGCTTTTGGTCGTGGCTATGATATTGAAAATAAAAAAGCTATTCCACGTTATCTAAGTGAAGCGAATTACGAGCGCTTAAAAGCGAATGCCGATAAGGTGGAAGTTCACCACACGACAATTACTGGCTTTTTACAATCACAGCCTGCTGATAATCTTGATTGCTATGTATTTTTAGATGCGCAAGATTGGATGAATGACGCTCAGCTCACTGATCTTTGGCGTGAAGTCTCTAGAACAGCACGTCAAGGTGCGCGCGTCATTTTCCGTACCGCGGGCGAAGATAGCCCTCTTCCTGGTGCTGTTCCTGCTGAGATACTTGGCCTATTCCATTATGACCCAAGCTTGTCTCCAAAAGCTGTGATGAAGGATCGCTCATCTATTTATGGCGGTTTCCATGTTTACACATATGGTGGTGAAGTTGGCTTGCAAAAATCAAAGACACAAAAACCTGCTAACGAAGCTTAGCACTTAAGGCTTTTAAATATGAGCATGGGAATGAATAGCGAGCAGCAAGCTAAAGCCGAAATGGATAACATGTATCGCTGGACGAGGCATGTTTATGACTTTAGTCGCAAATATTATCTTCTTGGACGTGACATGCTGATTTCCCAGCTTAATGCGCAAGATGGTGAGAATATATGTGAGGTCGGATGCGGCACAGCGCGTAATCTTATTAAAATGGCAAAACGCTATCCTCAAGCTCATTTCCATGGATTGGATGCTTCAGACGAGATGCTTAAAACGGCTCGTGCTTCTGTCGAAAAAGCTTATATTCAGTTACCGCTTGTACAAGCTTTCGCACAAAGTTTTGACCCGCAATCCTTATTTGGTCTTGAGAAGCCACTCGATAAAATTGTGTTTTCCTACTCCTTATCGATCATTCCTCCTTGGAAAGAATCCATCGACCATGCATTAGAACTTCTGCCTTTAGGTGGTGAAATTCATATCGTGGATTTTGGTTCTATGGATGGTCAGCCAGCATGGTTTCGCAAACTGATTTTCTGGTTTCTCGATAAATTTCACGTTTATCACAAGCCTGAGATTTTGGAGCATCTCAATACTCTGCAAGCGCAAGGTAAAGGTATATTGCAAACGACGCACCTCTATAAGGGATACAGCTATATGGCTGTCTTTACAAAGGCTTAAGTTACATTATCATCCAAATTTATGGCTTAATAATTTCTCATAAACGCTGTTCATCTTATTGGCCGGAAATGTTTCAATGCCTGTAATCCAGTTATAAAGATCTGGATCGCTCTCATTGAGCAACTCATCATAGAGAGCAAGCTCTTCTTCAGAGAATTTAGGGATAAATTTCTTCGCAAAGCTCCCCATGACAAGATCCATCTCCTTCGTGCCGCGATGCTCGGAACGGAAGATTAAGCGTTTACGTTTATTTTCTATTGTTTCATTCTTATTCATATGCGCTAGAATAGCCTGCTAAAAAAATTTGAAAAGCATAAAATCTAAATATGAGCCGTCCTTTTGAACTTGATCCATTATTTCGTCGCCTAACCACCTTGCCGGGGGTTGGTGAAAAGAATGCGGCATTATTTGAGCGTTTGCTGGGGGGGCAAAAGGTTTTGGATTTGCTTTGGCATTTCCCTATAGATGTGATTGATCGGCGTTTCTCTCCAAACATCAACGAAGCGCCGAATGGACGTGTGGCGACAATGGAAGTACGCGTTATCAAACATTTCCCAAATGCAAGGCGGTCTCAGCCTTATCGAGTTAAATGCAGTGATAATACGGGGGAGCTCAACCTCACCTTTTTTCGAGCCAATAAGGGCTGGATTGAGAAACTTTTACCTGAGGGTGAGCGGCGCGTTGTGAGTGGTAAAGTTGAATATTACCAAGGCAATCCTCAGATCGTGCACCCAGATGTTGTTTCCCCTGAGGAGCGTGAGAGTTTGCAAACCGTAGAGCCGATCTATCCGCTTACAGCGGGGATTACGAACAAGGTTGTGAGAAAAGCGGCCATTGGTGCGCTTGGCTTTATCCCTAAGCTGCCTGAATGGCTAGATCCAAGCTACAAAAAGCAACAGCAATGGATTGAGTGGGATGAAGCCTTAGACGCTGTTCATAACCCGCAAAGTGTGGGGGCACTTGATCCTGAGCACCCTATTCGCCAGCGCCTTGCCTATGATGAGCTTCTCGCGAACCAGCTAACATTAGGGCTGGTGCGGCAGCGACAAAAGAAACTGGGCGGTAGAAGTTTTGAGTGCCCGGGGCTATTACGAGAAAAAATGATTGAAGCGCTCCCCTTCTCACTGACTGGGGCGCAGGAGCGTGCACTCTCTGATATCGATACTGATATGGTTGCTAAAGCGCGAATGCTTAGACTTGTTCAAGGGGATGTGGGAAGCGGCAAAACTGTCGTGGCGGCGCTGGCTATGCTGAGGGCTGTTGAATGCGGGGCGCAAGCGGCCATGATGGCACCGACTGAAATTTTAGCGCGCCAGCATGCAGAAAGTCTTAAACCACTACTTGAGGCATGCGGTGTACGCTCCATCATTCTTACAGGCCGTGATAAAGGTAAAGCGCGTGAGGTTTTGCTACAGCAGATCGCCAATGGCGCTGCGCAGATCATTATCGGCACGCATGCTATTTTCCAAGATGATGTTATCTATGAGGATTTAGGTCTTGCCGTTATTGATGAGCAGCATCGCTTTGGCGTGGAGCAACGCTTATCGCTATCGTCTAAAGGTAAAGGCACAGATGTCTTGGTTATGACAGCGACACCCATTCCGCGCACGCTTACGCTTACGGCCTATGGTGACATGGATGTCAGCCGCTTGGATGAGAAACCACCCGGTAGAAAACCTGTCGAAACATTATTGCTACCGTCTGAAAAGCTAGAGAGCATGGTTGATGGGCTACAGCGCAAGATCAGTGAAGGCGCACGTGTATATTGGGTTTGCCCACTGGTGGAAGAATCTGAGTTTTCCGACATGGCTGCTGCGGAGGAGCGTTATGATGTGCTCAAGCAATTCTTTGGTGATCAGGTTGGGCTTGTTCACGGACGGATGAAAGCCGAAGAAAAAGATGCTGTCATGGCACAATTTGCTAGCGGTGCACTTAAAGTCCTAGTTGCGACAACGGTGATTGAGGTTGGCGTCAATGTGCCTGAGGCTACAATCATGGTGATAGAACATGCAGAGCGTTTTGGTTTATCCCAGCTCCATCAGCTTCGCGGGCGTGTTGGTCGTGGCTCAGATCAGAGCTATTGTTTTTTGCTTTATAGCGGACCCTTAGGTGAAACAGCGAAAGAGCGCCTTTCAGTGATGCGCGCAACAGAAGATGGTTTTATCATTGCTGAGAAAGATTTAGAGCTGCGTGGAAGTGGTGATATTTTAGGCGTTAAGCAAAGCGGAGCGCTTAATTTTAAAATCGCCAATATCGAGGTTCATGGCGAATTACTCGCGACAGCGCGTGATGATGTGAAGCTGATCCTTGATCGTGACCCTGAACTTAGCTCTGAGCGCGGATTAGCGCTCAAAACGCTGCTATATCTATTTGAAAGAGATCAGGCTATACAATATTTAAGAAGCGGATAAGCTATTGTTTTTAAATAACGATTGGAACTCGTCTTATTGCTCGTCGTAAAACCCATAGGGGGGTGGGGGTCTTTTTTGTTTTAAAAACTTATCGCCTAAGCGCAATGTATTTATAACATAGTTTCTTCCAAAAAGGAAAAAGACGTCCCGAAGGACGCCTTTTGTGGGAGGGGAAATGAAAAAACTTTATTTACCCTATTTCGCCAACTGCGGAATTATCATCGCATATGGCATAGTAATCGTTTCTAAATTAGCCGTAACCGCACCTGCTTGTGCTTCACGACCATAAGGGACAACCCCTTTTATTCCTTCAGCGGACGCTTTAAAAACTCTTGCGCCAAAACCGCCTACTTCAATATTTCTAACTGGCTGAGTTTCATCACTAATATTACTCATAACGTCGTAAATTTCAGGATAATCAGTTGCGAACAGCATATCCTGCTCTTGCCCCTCAATACTTACACTCGCTTTAAAATAAGCTGTAAATGCTGGGCCTGAAATAACTTCTTTGCTGATCGAATTAAACTTCGCCGCAACAACCTTTTTATTACTCATTTTATGCCTTTAAATGCCTTTTTCATTACATTATGGCGCTGATATACGCCGACTGGCATGATATGTCAACCACTCAAAAGTATATATTTGGGAAAAAATCATATTTTTTGAAGAAAAAATGAAAATGCGCTGATAGATCGCGCAGAAACGCCACTAGAAGTACTATGGTTATAACTGCTATTTTTTAGAAGACGTTTTCTTGGTTGCAGTTTTCTTGGCCGGCGATTTTGCCTTTGCCTTACTTGTTGCTGCCTTGCTTGCCGTTTTTTTAGTTTTGGCTTTCGGCTTTGCGGCCTGATCACAAGGGGGGATGTTTAGCTCGTCTTTAATGCGCCCCATTTCAACCACAACACAATCAAGTGTGGTCACAAGATCATCCATCTCGGCGCGTGACGGCATACCATAGCCGCGAGCGCGTTCATCACCACCGATAACGCGGGCTGGAATACCTAAGGCGGTGCGCCCTTCCGGGATATCCATCGTTACAACAGAGTTTGAGCCAACTTTGGCGTTTTTATGAATTGTGATATTACCAAGAACTTGCGCCCCTGCCCCAATCATAGCTCCATCTTCAAGCGTTGGGTGGCGTTTATTGCATGTATCATCAATGCGCCCCACCCCGCCCAGTGTGACACCATGGTAAATTGTTACATCATTACCGATGATGGCTGTTTGTCCAATCACCACACCTGTGCCGTGATCGATGAAGAAACGCTCACCGATTTTTGCTTCCGGATGAATTTCAATACCGGTTAGGATACGAGCGATATTTGATAAAAAGCGTGGGAGCGCCCTTAAACCCAGTGTCCATAGCCAGTTATTCAAGCGATGAAACATCACCGCATGAAATCCATTATAGGCAAAGAAAACTTCCAAATAGGTTGGATTAGCAGGGTCGCGCTGCTGTATTGATTTGATCAGATCATTCATCGTTTATTTCTTTGCTTTTGATTTTCCAGCTTTAAGCGCTTTTTTCTGATCTTCGCTCATGATTGCGCGATCAGGCGGGGTGATTATCCCAGCAGACACAACAAGCTTAACGCCCTCTTCTACTGTCATATCGAGATAGGTTAGCTCTTTTTTGGGCACAAATAAGAGATAGCCTGATGTAGGGTTAGGTGTTGTGGGCACAAAGACATTGACTGTTTCCTCGTCTGTTATGCGCTGTACTTCGCCTTCTGTTTTACCCGTAACAAAACCAATAGACCAAACGCCTTTACGCGGATATTCAAGCATCACAACATCACGGAAGGCTTGTGATTGGCTGGCCATGATTGTTTCGAAGATTTGCTTAATCGCGCTATAGAGCGTGCGGATAACCGGCATGCGATCAACGATATATTCGCTGATATTAATAATGAGGCGTCCCAAAAAGTTTGTCGCGAACCAGCCGACAACTACGAAAAAGCTTAAAGCAACGATGAGGCCAAGGCCGGGAATAGTTGTCGCGCCATAAACATCTTGATACCACTGCTCGGGGAATATTTTAGAGACATTATCATCGACGAAGCTCAAAAAGACATAGGTCAGATAAACCGTGATGGTAATTGGCGCAGTCACGACAATACCAGTCAGCAAATAGCGGCGAATACGTAAGCCGAAGCTGCTGCCCGCCTTATGGTCTTCCGCTGCTGTGTCGTGGGTATTTTTAGTCTTTAACTCATCCGCCATGTAGGCACTATGCCGTGCTTCATAGATAAAGGCAATGGGGTAAATGCATGTTTAAAGTGCACGCACAGTTGTTTCTGGCTTTGCCGGCGCTACAGGCTTCCCACTGTCATTTGCAGGGGGTGCAAGAGGCGGCGCGAGGCTTTGCTCTGGCGCTTTTGATGGTGCAAATTTACTAAAGTCGAATGAAAGCTTGAATGTGCCATCATCCTGCTTCTCCCAGCCTTGCTGTGGCGCAGCCTGTACGTAGGCGTGTCTTAGCTGCTCAACAGAGGTGTTTTTCTCCGCTAAAGCTTGATCAACATAGTGGCGGATATTATCAAGACTAAGGTCTGTGTAAGGATAGGCTTTGCCTTCATAGACTTCGTCGAGCAAATAGCGCGCATATTTTGGGCTAAACTCACCATCTTCCGGGTAGATTGTGGCGACCGTATTGTCGATATCCTCTGCCACCTTGATTATGTGGTATTGTTTTTGGATTTCTTCGAAAGTCACACCCGCTTTTTCCAGAGAACCTTGGCGAATTTTGACCACATCTTCAATACCAGAATTCATATCGGTGATGATGTCTTCTAGTATTTGTTTTTTCAACTCAGGATCAAATGAGTCTGCGGCAAGCATAGCTGTAAGGATCTCAGCCATAGACTTAATAGCAGCGATTTTAACGTCTCTATTGGCGTAAGCAACGGCACTATCAATTCTTTGAATGTTATTATCTTTAACGCATTCTGAATCAGTAGCTATATACTTAAAGTAAGACTCTTTTTCTTCAATGACCTGAACGTTATCGCCTTTGCCTTTGACGATTTGTGGCTGCACCTCTTGAAACGCAGAGCATTGCGTTTGATCAAACTTATCACCTAAGATAACTTCACGCTCATATGGCTTGCTAGCACACGCCGCCATAAAAAGCGGCGCTATGCATATTATAGCTTTCTTATATGTAGTTTTCATTACGCACCCACCTATCACCAATTAAAAGGACACACACTATAACAGGTTTTTCACCCCCTAATTAATAGGGGCTGGGGCTGGTATTGTAGCTGGGGCTGGCTTTGATTCTTCTTGAACACGCTCTTTATATTTACCCCAAACCTCATCTAAGTTTCGCACATTACCTTCACCATTTTGGCTTGAGAAAGTAGTCTTACCACCACTGCGCTCAACGACCGTAGTGCGGCCAACAACACCAGTTAATGTATCTGCGAATTGCTTTGCCATTAGTTCACAAACCAAATGGCCACCACCATGGCTTAGATCACGGCGATCAATTGTTTCGTCGATTGCTGTTTTCTGTGTCACAGTTTTTGCATTCTCACCAGTACCAGTAGTCGTTGTTACTTCGTTATATGCGATTGCTTGGTTCGTACAATGTTTCATATACTCCAACAAAGCGGCATTCTGACCTTCTATTGCCTTAACTTCAATGGCTTCTTCTTTTTTAATCTGCGCTACAGCAACATTACCATCCGCAATAACTTTATTGTTTTTAGCTAAGCCATCATACGTCGCATTAATCTTACCAACTTCTGTTGCATATTCATCAACTAAACACGCAGCTAGATCACTTTCTTCTTTAGCTTCACTTCTGCTTGCGCCTTGGTCAATTGCAAATTCTCTCATGCTTGTATAAACTTCACCACGTTGCGTTGGGTTTAGTGCAACCATATCAGGAATTGTGAATGAGCCCTCAGTCTCAGACGTATATGGCTTACCATTTGGAAGAAGTATAGTTGTTTCATATTTACCTTTAATTTCAACAGCTTTACCATGTGCTATGTTAAAGTTAAAACCAACATTGATATTTTCATTACCAGTGATACCTGAAAACACATTAAATAACCCAAGGCTAAGTCCACCACTCACGCGATCTTGACAAAGTTCCACTGCTGCAAGCTGCGCTGCAGGACTTAAATCTATAGGGTTAACGTTCAGATAGTTTGTATTTATATCTACATTTGAATTACCAGATCCGTCTGCACTTGCTTTATTAGCAATATTATTTGTTGAATTACCAGAGCCAGACATTGTTTGCTGTTGATCTTGCGATAAAGTTACATCATCGTCAGAATTCACAGTTACAGGTGTGCTTACATTTACATCATCATCAGAATTTACAGTTACTGGCGTGCTTACATTTACATCATCGTCAGAATTCACTGTAACCGGGGTGTTATTGGTGATTGGAGTATTAACAGTTACCGGTGTAGTAACATCTAAATCAACCGGATTATTAACAGTGACTGGGGTAGTAACATCTACAGGGTTGTTCACTGTAACATCAACGGGAGTATTAATAACAGGCTGTGTTGTTTCAGGTGGGCATAGAGCATCCCTTTCCTCACCATCACAACCAGGGATCGTCTGGCCATTCGCTGCGCCTGAGGATAAGACCACAGTTAAAGCTACTGCTGCTGTTGTTTTCTTCAAATTCTTCATTTCTATCACCTTCCGCTCTCATCTTGTTTTATGAAAAGCTTTTTAAAAATTTTGCGGTGTTATCTCATATATTCATCGCTTATGTCAAGAAAATTTATTTTGCATAAAAAGTTTGCATTTTTTCTCGAGCCTCTATATAACGCATGACAAATTTTAATAAAGGGTGAGTAGGAAAAAAACATGCCTACAGGTAATACATTAGAAAGAGCTATGATGCGCCTCGCAAAGGATCGTGGTCGCAAGGCTACGGGCATTAGCCGTAAAGACACAGAGACCAAGGACACCGCAAGCGGTGGTAAGAATGGTGGCTCAACGGATAGCACACAAAAAATAGATGCTGATGCTGCTATTAAGAAAAACTTGGTCGAACTTGATAATACCCCAGCTTCTCCCCCTAGTGAAAATGAACGCATTATAGAGCGTGCAATACAAAAAAACCTTGGGCAAGTAGAGCTTTTAAAGGATCGTAAAGCTGTTGAAGAGCGCCCTATTACGGACATAACCATTCATAATCCAGCAGTTATTGATGAGCCTCAAAAAGATATATTCTCACGCCTGCGTTTATTTGCAACATCAGCTTATCAAAAGGTAGAGAATTCACTTAAAAATAGTTTACCGCCTGAAACGGGATATTTTGTGCTGCCCCCATCAATCCCCATGGCAACCAATCACCCACAAGCTGTTAAGACATCTTCACTTNTTTCTGGCTTTTCAAAATATGTAGACAAAGTGAAAGAGGCTGTCAGTTCAATCTCTTTGCACAAAATGCCGAAAATAAAGAAAGAAGCGGCGAGCCTTGAAAATGATAGTGATAGGCCAACGGCCTCCGGCTCAGATCCATTTTGGAAAAATGGAAGAAATAAGGATACGCCTAATCCATCCGTTTCAGATATATTTTTAACTGATGGTAATTTATTAACTGAGTATGCAGCTATTCATGCCGATCAATCTCCTCCGGCATCTAAAAAACTTCGCCCAGGATATACTGGACGCGGCTCGTCTTTTTTCAATGACAGCGAGACAAAACGTGGCCTGAAGAGTGGTCGCTTTAATATTCTTAAAAGCTTTGGCATAAGTTATGCGATTAAAGCTGGCTTTAGAGCTATTGGCGTTGCGACAGGCTTAAATGCCCTTATTGCTGGCGTAACTGGCCTGACAATGGGTACGTTAGAGTATCGTAAATCTCGTAAAGCTCAGCAAGCGATGGCTGAAGAACAGAACTACGAATTCAAAAAACTCTTCGATAGAGATAAATTTAGAGCTGAGTTTAATACTCAGAGTCAGGGTAAAACGTTATGGGGTAAGCTTGGCGTTGCCTTTAGCACTGCTCGCGATAATATTAATTTTGATGATGACGTAAAGAAGGCGCTTCAAAAAGGCCTGAAAACCGGAACTCTTACAGGACTTGGCGTTTATGCCGGTGTTGAGCTTGCAGATGTCACTGTGCCGCAGGACGCTTTTGCCAAATTAAGTGGGAGCCTTAGCGGAGTTAAAGACGTCGTTGCTACAGTAGAAACCCCAGCAGCCGAAGCACCAGTTCAAAGCCCTGCGGCGAGCGTTGAAAATAACTTTAGCGCGCCGGCTTATTCACTCTCAGGTGAAATCAATGCAAAGCCAAACGCTGCGTTTGATTACAGCCAAACATTTGCTGCGGAGCCTACTCAAGAGAATATCGCGACAGATTTTGTTACTGACCCGATTAGAGTTGCTGAAGCAGAGGCACAAGAGCTAGCGGAAGCGCAAGCAAGAGAAGCCGAAGCATTAGCACGCGCGGAAGCAGAAGCGTTGCAGGCTACGATTGAAAATATGAGCGTTCGTGAGCGTTTTGCTTATGTGTTGGAGGATATCGACACATCAGGCTGGAGCGATAAAGCTCAAAGTGATTTTAAATATGCGGAACGTGGCCAAATGTGGGCGATCCTTAACCTTGCGAATGAAGCGACGCTAAATGGTGATTTTGAGCTCGCACGTCAACTTGGAAGCATAGGCGCAGATAATGGGCATAATAATTCGATCAAGTTCATGGGCGAGTTACCGCGCATTGGCGTGAGTGTTGATGAGAAATATGTTGCACTGAATGAGGCAAGAATTGAAAAAGAAATTGCTAGTCGCACATGCACAATCAATTCCACAACAGCTATTAAGCCAGATATCAGATGTAATGACATCACGCGCATCCTTAAAGCTGGAGATGACTTCCGCTTGGTTGTTGGCGATACTGGTGATGTGATACAGATTAAAACGCCAGAAGATATGAGTGTTAAAGAAGTCGTTGAAGGGCCGCTATATCACTCTATGGCTGGTCAAGTGGCGCGCACGGGCACTCCCTTTGCCGGAATGCCTCAATAATAGCACAGAATTTAGCGCTTAGGCGTTACTCTAGTCTTTGCTCTGGGTGTTGNTTTGCAGGGTGAGCTTTTCTATGAGCGCCTCTACCTCGTTTGCGACTTCCTCTAGGCGTGCTTCATCTGTGGAGCGTACAACAATGCTGGTCCATAATAAGCCATTGCGATAGCCGGGATAGCTGCCTAGCTCTACATCTGTGTTTCGCTCTTGAATATCACCGACAGCTTCTGCGAGCTTGCTTTCAGGCAGTTGCGCGAGCAGTGTTTTAGATGAGATTGTCTTGCCGTGTTCCATCGTTTTAAGGATATGATCCAGCATGCCTTGCATGATGCGCGGGACACCTGCCATTACATAGACATTTTCAATTTTAAAGCCTGGGGCGCCTGAAACTGGATTTGGAATAAGCTCTACCCCCTCTGGCATCATTGTCATGCGTTGACGAGCTGGGGTGAATTCGTCGTCTTTGTAATAATCTTCCAAAATAGCGAAAGCGGCTTCATTGCGGACAAATTCCCGCTCGAAAGCCTTAGCGATGCAACTTGCTGTGATATCATCATGGGTGGGGCCAATACCGCCTGTAGTGAAGACATAGTCATATTCTTCGCGTAGAGTATTTACGGTCTCAATGATCTTATGCTCAATGTCAGGCACGACGCGCACCTCAGAGAGCGGAACGCCCTGCTCGCCCATTTTCTGGCCAATATGCTGTGTATTTTTATCAAGGGTTCGGCCTGAGAGAATTTCATTACCTATAATAATTAACGCAGCTCTTTTTGTCTCACTTGTCATGTTTTTATCTTTTTCGTTGGGTTTTTGAATCGCATTCTCTATATTGCAGGAAAAGATATAGCATCTTTTGCAATTTTTTACAGATATAGTTGGGTTATGATACAAAGCAATAAATTTACAGCAGAGGGCATAGAGCTTCATAGTGAAGCGGATTTTGAAGGCATGCGAAAGGCTGGCCGTTTAGCGGCTGAAATCTTAGACATGATTACAGAGCACGTTGTACCGGGCGTAACAACAGAGGCGCTAGATAAGCTCTGTCACGATTACACATTAAAAGCTGGCGCGATCCCTGCCCCTTTAGGCTATGGCGGTGCGGCCGATAGAATGCCTTTTCCTAAATCGATATGCACTTCGATTAATCATGTGGTTTGTCACGGAATTCCCTGCGAGAAGCAGCTTCGTGAAGGGGATATCGTCAATATTGATGTGACTGTTATTCTTGATGGCTGGCATGGTGATAGTAGCCGCATGTATATGGTTGGTGACAAAATCCCAGTTAAAGCGCGCAAGTTGGTTGATGTTACATATGAATGCCTTATGCGCGGCATTGAAGCTGTTAGACCGGGCGCAACACTTGGTGATGTTGGATGGGCTATCCAAGAATATGCGGAGAGCCACAGATTCTCAGTTGTTCGTGATTTTTGCGGCCATGGTTTAGGTAAGACGTTTCACTCCCCGCCTAGCGTGATGCATGTAGGCACACCAGGACGCGGCACGGTTTTAGAGCCAGGTATGTTCTTCACGATTGAACCTATGATTAATACGGGCACATATGCAACAAAAGTCCTACCGACAGATGGTTGGACAGCCGTCACGCGTGATCGTGGTTTATCAGCGCAATTTGAGCATTCTTTAGCAGTGACTGAAGATGGCTATGAGATTTTCACAAGCTCACCGAAGGGATACACAAAACCGCCTTATGCTTGATTTTGGGGACTTTGAAGAGATGGGGGAGAAAAAAGCTCAAGATGAGCCGCATTATAAAGGGCATCGCCAACGTTTGCGTGAGCGGTTTTTAAATGCCCCTGATAGTTTGCAGGATTATGAGCTGATAGAACTCCTTCTCTTTATGGCGATCCCGAGGAAAGATGTAAAACCTCTAGCCAAAGATTTACTCAATCGCTTTGGCGGTTTGCCACAATTAATGAATGCCCCGATAGAAGAACTTACCAAAATTAAAGGTGTGAGTGAGAACACGGCTGCGAGCATTAAAATCGTGACTGTCACTGCTCACCGCATGATGAAAAGAGAGTTTTTAAATCGTCCGGTCCTTAATTCATGGACAAGGCTCATGGATTATTGCGTTAGCTCTATGGGGGATGAGAGCAAAGAGCATTTTCGTATATTGTTCCTGAATAAGAAAAACGAGCTTATCGCCGATGAAATACAAGGATCAGGAACTGTTGATCACACCCCTGCCTATCCGCGAGAGATTATGAAACGCGCTTTAGAGCTTGGTGCAACGGCTCTTATATTAATGCATAACCACCCAAGCGGTGATCCAAAACCCTCTCAAGCGGATATCGATTTAACGCGTCATATCGTACGCGCAGGCGAAACTTTCGATATTGTTATTCATGATCATATCATCGTAAGCAGAAATGGCTATTCCAGCTTTAAAAGTTTGGGGATTCTATAGGTTCTCTGGTATTATAAAAGTATATAGTTTTTAAAAATTCCGTATTACTTTTAGGTACTCGACATGGACAAAAGCACTATCCTAAAACTGCTTACGAAGGACAATTTAGTACAACCCAAAGTTTTATTGATTGAAGATTGTCAATTTGACACTGTATTTCTAAAGCGTACTTTAGAACAATATTATCCATTATCGCTTATTGATTATGCGAATACTAAGTTCACCGCGCTGCAGAAATTAAAGAAGAATATGTATGATATCGTTCTTTTAGACTTACATCTGCCTGACAGTGTTGGCTCATGCGACATTAAAGATTTCAAACATCTATGCCCTAATACGCCTTTAATTGTTGTTACCGGCTTCTTTAATAATGATAAGCTTATGAAAGCCCATCAATATGGCGCAGATGGAATGATTTCAAAATCTGATCTTATGAATGATAGTTTTGAGCATGCTGTTTCAGAGGCTATTGATAACATCGAAGCAATCGCATCATAGGGCTATACAGCCCTGATATGAATTGCTAAAAATTATTCATGATTAAGCTCGCATCAATAACACAACTCATTTTAGCTTTGTGCTGCCTGACTATATTGTCAGCATGCGCGCATGAGCCACCGACGCCACAGAGCATTCCGACCTCGAAACGCCTAGAAACTGTAAGGGCTAAGCGCACGCCGCAACTTGCATATGAGCTGCAAGAAAGCGGCCTTAAGCTCGGCTCACCTGTTTTTATCCGCACCTTCAAAAAGGAAGGCATTTTAGAGACATGGGTTTTGAATAGCGGCACAGGCACATATGAGCCATTTAAATCATACAAAATATGTGCTTTTTCTGGTGGCCTTGGCCCAAAGCTTCGTGAAGGCGATATGCAAGCACCTGAAGGGTTTTATATGGTGAGTGCAGAACAGCTTAACCCCAAGAGTGCTTATCACCTCTCATTCGATCTAGGTTTCCCCAATAGCTATGATGCAAGACGCGGTCGCACAGGTAGTTTATTGATGGTACATGGCAATTGTAAGTCACAAGGCTGCTATGCGATGGGCGACCGTAATATTGAAGAGATATATCTTCTGACTGAGGCAAGTATAGCCGCGGGTCATGATGTGCCCGTACATATATTCCCTTTCAAGATGAATGATGAGAATATTTACAAGAATTTCAGCCCGCTTTGGATTACCTTCTGGCGTAACTTACAGGAAGGTTATGATATTTTCGAGCGCACACACACACCTCCGCTAGTGAGTGATATGTATGAAAGAGGCCGCCACCAATATGCATTTCAAGATCAAAAGGACGTTATATACCAGCTCTCGCTGCAACTCGATGCTGTGCAAAGAGAATTCAACGAGTTTAGAGATACTGACCAAGAGTAATTACATACCTGCTGAGTAGCTCAATCTAATCTTTCATCTTTTTGTAGAATGTTGATTTCGCCATCCCTAACGCCTTGGCGGTTTGCGTCACATTGCCCTCAAAATGATCTAAGGCTTTTTTCATGACTTCTTGTTCTAGCTCGTCAATTGTTTTGAACTCCCCATCATCATGAAGCATACGAATGGTATTTGGAAAACTAGAGGCGTTAGCAAAGGCCGTCGTTGTTTTAAGATTTTTAGATGTTGAAGCTTCCACCAAATTTGAAAAATCTTCGACATCTAGTTTGTTTTTCTCACTTAAAACCATGGCGCGGTTTATAGTATTTTCAAGCTGACGGACGTTGCCAGGCCATGAAAATGTGGTGAGCACCTCTAAAGCTGCCCTGCTGATACTTTTTGGAATGCCGCCCTCATTGATTGAAAAACGCTCAATGAAATGCTCTACCAGTTCAGGGATATCTTGACGACGCTGACGCAGCGTTGGCAGCTCTAGTTGTAGGACATTTAAACGAAAGAAGAGATCTTCTCTAAAATTACCGTTGCCAATTTCTTTTTCCAAATCACGGTTTGTGGCAGAAACAATGCGCACATTGACATTGACTGGCTTGCCGGCACCAACTGGTTCGACTTCTTTTTGCTGCAAGACCCTTAGGAGTTTAACCTGAGTTTCCATTGGCAGCTCGCCAACTTCGTCCAAAAATATTGTGCCGCCTTCCGCTTCTCTGAATTTCCCGATCACCTTTTCTGTCGCGCCGGTGAATGAGCCCTTCTCATGGCCAAAAAGTGTGCTTTCAACTAGCTGCGCTGGGATTGCGCCGCAATTCACCGCTATAAAGGGGCGCCCTGCCCGATCGCTTTCACCGTGAATAGCTTTAGCAAAGACCTCTTTACCTGTGCCTGTCTCTCCCGTCACGAGTACGGGAATATCCGAGGCTGCCGCTTTACGACCAAAAGCGACCGCACGCACAAGACCGCCTTGCGCACCAATGAGATTTTCAAAAGTAAAACGCCCTTCCTTTTCACTTTTAAGGCGGGTGACCTCCTTCATCAAGGTGCTCATCTTCAAAGCGTTGCGGATGGTTGTGACCATACGCTCGGCCTCATAGGGTTTATTGATAAAATCAATTGCCCCAAGCTTCATAGCTTTAACGGCCAGTTTAATATCTGTGTTACCCGTCAAGACAATCACAGGAATTGAAGGATGGCTTTGCTGAAGGATTTCCAGCATATCCATACCGCTCATCACGGGCATGTTTAAATCCATGATGATCAGCTTTATCTCTGCGCCTTTTTCAGAGTTTAGTATTTTTAGCGCATCTCGGCCATTTGCAGCTTCATGGGCTTTATACTCAAAATTACGATAGAGCAGCGCTTCGAGCATTTTTCGCTGCATATTGTCATCTTCGACAATTAGAATAGGCTTTCCCATGAATTTACTCCGATCATGTAACCCTTAAACATATATTTTTATAATATCACAAAAGGATCGTCCATAAAACGAACTCGTTATAGATTTTCTCATTTTCGAACGTTTCATTTCTGGACTTTTTATTAGCAAAAATACTAAGAGCTTGATTTCATTACAGCAAAAAACTGGCACGCTATGTGCAATGTATCTATCAAGAAACACAGTGATAATCACAGGTAATACACTGATACTCAGATAAGGAAAGAATTTAAAGCGCCCGTAAAATAGTGTACAAATACACGCATACGTAGCGCTCCACCAAAGAACACTACTTTTTAGCCCACTTAGCCCTAAACTCGGTCGCCTTACCCAAGGCGGCCTTTTTTTTGCTTTGAAATGGGCGAAAAAGATAGCGGGGAGAAAGCGCAGCTACCCCGCAAGAGCGAGTGCGCAGATAAAAAAGGTCCGGAGACCTATTAGAAATAGATGCTCCGGACAAACGGCGGTAATAGAGGGTGTGTGGCTTATTTATAGAAAAAGCTCTGGCCGCTTGCAAGAAAAAAGATAAAATAAATATAATTTTCAATGGTTTTGCGCATTATTATAACCCAAAAACTAAAGTCGTTCTTATTTATGCGCACCTTATAATATACATATTTTATAGCCTCTGTATGCAGATTCACCTCATATCCTGGCCTATAACCCCTCAAAAATCCGCAATTTACATTATGTTAATAATTATATGTCAGAGTATCCTCAAGTATAAATTTGGGGAAGTGAAGAAATGGCAACAAAAATCGATAAATTCATAGCAGAGAAAACAGGCATGGACCCGGCAGAGGTTCAGGCTAAACTCGAAGCGCTAAAGAATGACAAAAATGCACAAGCAAACAACCCTGAATTCATGGCTGCCGTAGGGCAATATTTCAATGAGAATAACGGGGCAGGCAAATTTGACAACCCTACACAAGAACAACTTGCTGCTTTTGGCGCCATGGCCATAAGTGATGTTGCTAGAGACAACGACTTCGCTCAGAAGGCGGAAGAGGCAATGAACCGTCGCAATGAGCAAGAAGCGGCAAAACCTCCTGAACAGCGCCAAGCAGAAGCGCAAGAAAAAAAGGCCGGTATTGAGTCAATTCAAGAAAAAATGGAACGAATGAGAGCCGAGCGTGCAGCGCAGCGTGAAGCTTTTAAGAAAAGCCGTCAAAAGCCAGCCGAGACAAAACCACCAGAACCAAAAGAGCCAGAGGCCGCAAAAAATGATGCCCCTGCAATAGATCAAGCCACCATTGATGAGATGGTAAAAGTACAGCAAGAGGTGGAGACAGTTAAGGTCGGCGGGGATTTTGTAGCTGACGCTAAGCAACCAAGTCAATTTGATGGTCCGTCCGCGGTTAAGGATAGCCCGGAAATGCTAGACGCAATTAACCGTGCAGGCAACGCGATGGATGAAAAACTCAA
>NZAJ01000013.1 GCA_002687495.1 Micavibrio sp.
CCCATAGGCTTAATAGAGTTAAACTCCAAAAACTCGACAACCTTGTCGAGCAAGCCAATATCTAAAGGCTTTTCTATAGAAGAACTTACTAAACAAATGACATGCTCCATGCCAATCCTCCTCTAAGGAAATAAATACGGGTTTAAAGCGTAAACTCATGATAAAAACACTGGACTTATTATCAAGAATTTTCTATCGCTTAGCATGAAATCTACAACGTGTAGAGTAGTAATACTATGGTCAGTTGATTTTCTTTGGTATAAGAATGGGCATAACCTTTTCAAAAAGCTCGCCAAAATTGAAACTGGCACAAATAAGAAAGCGATATCAGCTATGCAAAGACCGAGCATAAAACCTAAAAACCCTTGTTTTTCATCAGGACCTTGCGCGAAACGCCCAGGCTGGAGCCTTGAATCATTAAGCGGCGCACTTCTAGGACGTTCACACCGCGCTGGCCCTTTAAAAAACCAGCTTAAAGATTCGATTGATCAGCAAAAAGAAATTCTCGGCATCCCTGATGATTATTATGTCGGCATCCTCCCAGGTTCTGACACAGGCGCTTTTGAATGTGCAATGTGGTCAATGCTTGGCGCACGCGACGTTGACGTCCTCGCATGGGAGAGCTTTTCTGAAGGCTGGCTAAAAGACATCACAAACGAGCTCAAGCTTGAAAATGTTAACAGCTACAAAGCTGAGTACGGCGAGATTCCTGACCTATCAAAAGTAAACAAAGCCAATGACATTGTCTTCGTATGGAACGGCACAACATCTGGCGTACGTGTTCCTAATGGCGACTGGATCCCTGCTGATCGTGAAGGCTTAACATTTTGCGATGCGACCTCAGCAGTCTTCGCTTATGACCTGCCATGGGACAAGCTAGATGTAACAACATGGAGCTGGCAAAAAGTTTTAGGCGGCGAAGCGGCTCACGGCATGATCGTACTGAGCCCACGTGCCGTAGAACGCTTAGAAAGCTATACACCAGACCGCCCTATGCCAAAAATCTTCCGCCTGACCAAAAAAGGCAAACTGAATGAAGGTATTTTCAAAGGCGAAACGATCAACACGCCATCAATGATCGCTATCGCAGATGTATTGGATTCCCTTGGCTGGGTTAAAAATATTGGCGGCCTACGCACAACAATCGCACGCAGCGAAGAAAACTGTAAAGCGCTAGCAAATTGGGTTGCACGCACATCATGGGTCGATTTCCTCGCCGCAAACGAAGATATTCGCTCAACAACATCTGTATGCCTAAAAATTGTAGATGATTGGTTCACCTCACTTCCAGAAGAAGAAAAAACACCATTCATCAAATCTATGTGCAAAATCCTAGACGAAGAAAAAGTGGCCTATGACATCGCTGGCTATCGTGATGCTCCTGCAGGACTTCGTATCTGGTGCGGCGCCACAGTTCAAGGCGGTGACATCGAAGCCCTTTGCCCATGGCTAGACTGGGCTTACGAAATGGCAAAAGGCCAAGAGCTTCGCAAAACTGCATAAAAGCACTTAAAACAAATGATTTAAAAGCGGCGAAAACTCTTTAAGTTAAGCCGCTTTTTTTTGCGCTGAAAAACCCTATATCAATCTATTGATAATTCAACATCTATAGCCTATTGTCGCGCTCATGAAAGCCCTATCAGACAAAGCATTAAAATGCCTTCACCGCCTAGCCGAAGCGGATGTGATCTTTTGGCTGATGCCCCCACTCATGATCCTGCTAACATATGGAACTATCGCGCAGAGATGGATGGGGCTCTATGGCGCTCTAAAGACTTATTTTTCAAGTTTCTATTTCTTTGCAGGGCCAATCCCGCTTCCTGGTGGTTTTACCCTACTTGGAATTATGAGTTTTTGCTTACTCATTAAATTTCTACTCAAAAGCACATGGACGCGAGCAAAAGCAGGGATTAACCTCGCGCATCTTGGCGCCCTAACCCTGCTCATTGGCGGTTTAGTAACGGCTCTTTACGCTAAAGAGAGCTACATGCTCATCCCTGAAAAAGGCCAAACACCCTACATTTATGACTATCATAAGCATGAGCTATTAATATTCAAAAACACGCAGCAGCTTATGAGCGCCCCCTACAGCACTTTAGAAAAAGCAAATTTTGAACAAGCCCCTTTCAAAATCAAAGTCTTAGAAAAATTTGAAAATGTCGATATTCTGCCTCGTGATGAACACATAGACGCAAATACAACCTATCAAGGCATGGCGCGTTTCATGCACTTAACGGCTAAAAAACCTGAAAAAGAGCCTGAAGAAAATATCGCAGGCCTCACTTTGAGCATTGAAAACCCATATAACGAAGAGCAAAGCGGTACTTACATCGCCTTTTCGGGCATGCCAAACCCCATAGCGCTGAGCGGTGAAAATGCTGAAGACGAATATAAAATCATTTTCGGCAAAGCCCAGCAACGCCTCCCCTTTACTCTAACACTCGTTGATTTCGTTAAAGACAGCTATGAAGGCATGGATATGGCCAAAAGCTACCATTCAGATGTGATCGTCACAGATGGAGATGTCAGCTGGCCTGTCCGTATAGAAATGAACGCCCCCCTACGTTATCGTGGCTACACATTTTATCAATCCTCGTTCCAGCAAGGCGAAAACGAGCAAATCAGCATTCTAGCCGTTGTAAAAAACCCTGGCTGGCTACTTCCTTATTTTGGCACGCTCATTATAACGGCAGGCCTTATCATGCATCTTTTCATCCTCATATATAGACGGAGAAAAAAATCATGATCACATTAGCGTGCCGCATCCTCACTATATGTCTGCTAAGCTGCCTGCTCTTATGCTCATCGCTGAGCTTCGCCGAACAGTCAGCGCTAAAAACCACAAAAAATGAGGTCAAAGACCCACACGAAAATTTCGACTTCACACTTTTTGAGACCCTGCCAATCTTAGATGAAGGCCGCCTCAAACCGATGAAGAGCTTCGCCATTTTAAAACTCAAAACCATCTCTTCTCGTGAAAGCCTTCCAGATAAAAGCGCCGATCTTTGGCTCGCTGAGCTGTTCTTCACTCCCAGAAAAGCAGCAGATACAAAAAGCTTTAATATCGATAACAAAACCCTAAAAGCGCAGCTTCTTCTTCCCGAAGATCAAAAGCTCTTCTCCATCAAAGAGCTTCAACCCGGCCTTCTACGTTTAGAAAACGAAATAGATAAAGTCCTAGAAAAACAAGACAAACAAAGAAGTAACGACGAAAAGGCCTTACTAGATCTTTACAAACGCGCAGGCCTATTCATGAGCCTATCGCAAAGCGTTTCTATGCTCGCTCATATCGATACAAGCACAGAAAACCCTAATGCGGTTAATGGCTGGCAAAATTTACAAAAAGCCTATCAATCAGGCGATCACACACTTTGGCAAGACACCCTCGTGCAGATGCACTCAAATATTGCCCAAGCACCACAAACCAATATGCTGCGCTTTGAAATTGAAAATATCTACCGCACAATAAAGCCCTATGCATGGATCATTACCTTCTATGCCCTTGGCATTTTAGTCTGCCTGCTGCGCAAGCCTTTACCCGCCCTCGCTATAACTGCACTAGCAATCGGCTTTCATGGCTTAGCGATTATCGCTCGCATCTATATCTTAGGCCGCCCACCTGTCGGCACGCTTTATGAATCCGCTCTATTCGTCAGCCTTATCACCGCCATTTTAGGCTGGCTACTGAGCGCTAAAAACAAAAGCACCACCAATCTTCTTGCCGGTAATCTAGGCGCAATAGCACTCCTCGCTTTTGCACCCTTCATAACCCCAGACAAAGATAATCTCGAAGTTTTAGTCGCTGTCCTGAATACTGATTTTTGGCTCGGCACACATGTGATTTGCATCACCATAGGCTATGGCGTTTGCATCCTTGCCAGCTTACTCGCGCATATTGCCCTCGCACAAAGAGGCTTTGGCGGCAGCGACAAAGCCTTTAAAGCCGCGCATAAAAACATCTATCGCATATCAATCGCTGCTCTTCTCTTCACCGCAGTAGGCACAATTCTCGGCGGCATCTGGGCCGATCAATCATGGGGACGCTTTTGGGGTTGGGACCCAAAAGAAAACGGCGCTCTTTTAATCGTGCTATGGCTGATCTGGATATTACATGGCCGAGTAAGCCAGCATATTAAACCCATTTTATTTATGGCCCTTACCGCAGCTCTCAGCATCATCGTCGCCTTAGCGTGGCTGGGCGTAAACCTGCTGAGCGTCGGATTACATTCTTATGGTTTCACCAGTGGCATGGCGGCAGGACTAGCAGCCTTTTGCACAGCAGAAATCATCATCATTAGCGCTTTAACATTCAAGGCCATGAACAAACAAAAGGCTCTTTCATGAAAACCAATATCCTCATAATGGTCATCATTGGCGCACTCACCTATCTCGCGACTATTGCGATGGAGACAAGAAAGCCTGCCCCACAAATAATAACGACGCCCTCACAAATCGAGCAAACAGAAAACACCCCCACTTTAAAAATCCAAACACTTCCCAAAGCACAAACACCCATTTTCAGCTTTGAAGATATTCATGCACAAACTCATAACATTGAGGATTTCAAAGGCCGGCTAATTTTGCTCAATTTCTGGGCGTCATGGTGCCCTCCATGCATTAAGGAATTCCCGCACCTCATCGAGATTGCGGAGCAGTTCAGCGATCAAATCACCCTAATAGCTTTATCATCAGATCATGACAAAGAAGCCATGATGCGCTTTGTGAACAAGCTGGATTTAGAAGGAAAATCAAATATTTTAATCGCCTTAGATGAAGAGCAAAAAATAACAAAAGAGCTATTTGGCACATATAAGTTGCCAGAGACAATTCTAATAACCCCCGAACAAATAATGCATAGCAAAGTCATAGGCGGTGACTGGAAAAAGCAAGAGATGGAAAATCACATAAAATTATTGCTTAGCAACATAAAAAATAGCACTTGATTTACATTTTACTCTGTATCATAACCCCGCACTATAATATAGTCGCTACTAGACAGTAGCTAAACAAATCGAAGATACCGATGACACTGACAGAAAACTTGCTTCAAAAAGCACTCAAAGCCCTCCCGACAAAACAAAGCCACGGTCACAACAAGACCCTTCTGCGTGAGCTTTCAAAACAAATATCACGAGATGATATGGATTATTTTTCAGCAGATCTGCTAGCTGAAATCATCCAAACTCATGGTGAACTTGCATTAAAACGTGAGAGCGAAAAAGCACAATTCAAAATCTACTCCCCTAAAGCGCAAACATCAGGCGGACACAGAACAATAATCATTGATGTTGTCAGTGATGATCTTGCTTTCTTGGTGGACTCAGTCGTTGCTGAAATTAATAAACACAATTTCCTAATCGACTTGCTTCTACACCCTGTTATTTACAGCCAATATGATGATAACGGCAAACTGACTGACGTAACGAACGAAGCAAAAGACGGCTATATTCAGCAATCCCATATTCATATCCAAATCAAAAACGTCTCTTCAGATAGCGCTCTTAAATCGCTAGAAAAAGGCATTGAAGAAGTCCTCAAAGATGTTCGCTACACCAATCAAGATTGGGATGAAATGCAGCAAGCCCTGCAAGATGCCCGTATGGATCTTGCCAATGCAAAAACACGACGCCCTCTTAGCGAGGTTCAGCAATATTGCGCGTTCCTAGATTATCTATACGACAATAACTTCACACTTCTAGGCTACCGCGAATATAAATTCGTTGAAAAAGATGGTGAAACAAAAAGTCAAACAGTTCATAATTCAGGCCTCGGCCTCCTTAAAAGCGAGATTCGCCCTGCTTATATCAGTGACCGTGAAGAAGGCCTACCAAGAAACTTACAAGAAAAGCGTAAGAACCTACCGCCTCTTTCTATTTCAAAAACAAACCGTCACTCTACAGTGCACCGCGCTGTACCGATGGATGCTGTAGCAATTAAAACTTACGATGAAAAAGGCAATGTCTCAGGTGAACGCCTATTCCTTGGCCTATTCACCTCTGTAACTTATTCCCGCAGTGTGAGCGATGTTCCTTACCTACGTGAAAAAGTCGAGGAAGTTATCGAGTTGTCAGGCTCTATCCCGCATTCTCACAACCGTAAAGCTCTACGCCATATCTTAGAGAAATATCCGCGTGATGAGCTTTTCCAAATCGAGCCACAAAAACTATTAGAGATCGCGACTGACATTTTACGCCTACAAGAGCGCCAGCGCATCGCCCTATTCATGAGAAAAGACCCTTTCCGTCGCTACATCTCATGTCTCGTTTATGTGCCACGTGATCGTTACGCCACCTCAACACGTAAGATCATGTGTACAATCCTAGAAGAAGAGCTAGGCGGCGTTTGCACAAACTTCTCAACCCTTGTTGATGATTCTGTATTTGCGCGCGTGATGTTCACAATCAATATCCGCCAAGATCAAGAACCTAAATTTAATCAAAAAGAGCTAGAAGCAAAACTACAAGAAGCGGGTGAAACATGGCAAGAGCGCCTGGCACGTGCTTTGAATGAGGCTTATATCGAGGATGAGCAGAACTCAAACCTCAAAAACAGCAAATACACAAACGCGTTTCCAATTCCATACACCTTGCGCTACAAAGCCTCGCAAGCCGTCTTTGATATCGAGAAAATAGAGACTGCACTCAGTGAAAACCGCCTGCAGCTTGACTTATACCGCATCAATGACATGGAAAATCACAGAATGCGCCTTAAAGTCTATAATCCAGGCGCACCGCTAAACCTTTCCGATGTAATGCCAATCCTAGACTATCTCGGTCTGAAGGCGATTTCAGAACTTCCATATGAGATTAAACCTGATTCAGAAGATAAACCTGTATGGATTCATGACTTCCTGCTCGAAACACCTGATCAAACTGAAGTGACGATCGAAGATGTGAAAAAGAACTTCGAAGCTGGCTTCTCTCGCATTTGGAATAAGCAAATGGAGAATGATAAGCTAAACAAGCTCATCCTTCATGCGAATATGACATGGCGTCAAGTGACCCTTCTTCGCGCTTATGTTCGCTATATGCGTCAAATCCGCTTCCAATTGAGCCGCCCATTCGTAGAAAAGGCACTCAACGCGCACCCTGAAATCAGCCATATGATTGTCTCCCTGTTCAAGGCGCTTCACTATCCGCGCGGACAAGAGACAGCAGCAAAAGAAGCCGCAAAAATCAAAAAATCTATCGAAGCCGCTTTAGACAAAGTGGAATCGCTCGATCATGATCGCTGCTTGCGCATGATGACAGCCCTCGTTGAAGCCACGCTACGAACAAACTACTTCCAACGTGATGAAGAAGGCGAGCGCAAAACATATATGTCGATCAAATTCGACTGTCAGAAAATCCCTGACATGCCCCTTCCAAGACCATATCGCGAGATCTTCGTCTATTCTCCGCGCGTTGAAGGCGTACATCTTCGTGGCGACAAAATCGCCCGTGGTGGTCTTCGCTGGTCAGACCGTCCAGATGACTTCCGTACAGAAGTTCTCGGCCTGATGAAAGCACAAATGGTTAAAAACTCTGTGATCGTGCCTATGGGTGCAAAAGGTGGCTTCGTCCTCAAACGTCCACCTTCAGATCGTGAAGCCTTCAAGAAAGAAGGCATCGAATGCTACAAAACATTCATACGCGGCCTACTTGATATCACAGACAACCGCAAAGGCACTAAAATCATCCCTCCCAAAGACACTGTATGTCTCGATGAGCCAGACCCATATCTTGTTGTTGCGGCAGACAAAGGAACAGCTAGCTTCTCTGATATCGCCAATGGCATTTCTCAAGATTACGGTTTCTGGCTGGACGATGCCTTCGCATCTGGTGGCTCAGCAGGTTATGACCACAAGAAAATGGGGATCACAGCCAGAGGCGCATGGGAGTCAGTCAAAATCCACTTCCGCGAACTTGGCCACAACACCCAAGAAAAACCATTCGATGTTGTCGGTGTCGGCGATATGGGCGGCGACGTTTTCGGTAACGGCATGCTCTGCTCCGAACATATCCGTCTACTTGCAGCCTTCAACCACTTGCATATTTTCGTTGATCCAGATCCAGATCCGAAAAGCTCATTCAAAGAACGCCAACGCCTCTTTGATAACGTTTTAGGCTGGGCAGACTATGATCAAAGCAAGCTTTCAAAAGGCGGTAAAATCTATGACCGCTCAGAAAAAAGCCTTAAACTCACACCAGAGATTAAAGAGCGCTTCGATCTACAAAAAGACACTGTCACACCAGGCGAGCTCATGCGTGCAATCTTAAAATCACGCACAGACCTAATCTGGTTTGGCGGGATCGGCACATACGTCAAAGCACAAAGCGAAAGCAATGCAGATGCTGGTGACAAAGCTAACGACTCTATCCGCGTCAACGCAAACGAGTTACGTGCAAAAGTAATCGGCGAAGGCGCCAACCTTGGCACAACACAGCTTGGCCGTATCGAGTTTGCCAAAAATGGCGGCCACATCAATACAGACTTCGTCGATAATTCCGGCGGCGTCAACTCTTCTGACCTTGAGGTAAATATAAAAATCCTCCTCAGCGATGTCATGAATAGTAAAGAGCATAATATGGACATTAAAGCCCGTAACAAATTGCTCGAAACCATGACAGAAGATGTCTCACAGCTCGTCTTGCGCAATAACTATCAACAAGCTCAAGCTATCTCTCTAGCAACTTTGCAGGCTAAAAATAACCTGCAAATCCATAACGAATTTATTCGCCAGCTAGAGCGTGACAAAGGTTTAAGCCGTGCATTAGAAGGATTACCGGATGAAGAAGAGGTTGAACGCCGCCTAAGAGCTGGCCGCGGCCTTACACATCCAGAGCTATGTATCTTACTCTCATATGCTAAGATCGGCTTCACACAAGATCTTCTCGGCTCTAAAATCCCTGACTCACCAGATATGAGTGATTGGTTGATTGAGTATTTCCCTGACGCTGTTCAGAAGAAATATGAAACAGAGATCAAACGCCACCGTTTGGGACGCGAGATCATCGCAACACAAATGGCAAACTCACTTATCAACCGTATGGGCCCAACCTTCTTAAAAGAGAAGATGAACAGCACAGGCGCAAAAGTGAGCCAAATTGCAAAAGCCTATATTATCGTCCGCGATATCTTCAGTTTACAAAAACTCTGGGGCAGCATTGAATCCCTAGATAATAAAGTACCGGCAGAAGTACAGCTTAAAGCAATGAATGAAATCGCAAATCTAAGCGAACATAATATTTCATGGTTCCTCTCAAAGCATATTCATGACTTGGATATCGCAACTGAGATTTCAAATTATCATGATAATATTGCAAAACTTCAGAGCAATCTCTTGAGCCTTCTACCGCCAAGCCTGTCTGAATTTGTAAAACAGCGCATGGAAAATGAGCTTAGCAATGGCCTGCCAAAAGACCTCGCGCACCTAATCGCGATCATGCCGGTCATGAGCTCTGCATGCGACATCATCAAAATCACGCTTGAGCAAAAAACGGATCTTTTAGAAACTGCAAAAGTTTACTTTGAGATTGGTGAGCTCTTCCATATGTCATGGCTACGTCGCCAAGCTCGTAACTTGCCGACAGATACTCCATGGCAATATGAAGCAACAAACGGCTTGATCAACCAGATGTATAAATGCCAAGCAGCTTTGACGGTACGTATCTTAAGCGACATACCAAAATCAAAAGCTAAAGACGGTGATTATATCGAAAAATGGCAAGAGCTTCGTGCAGCACAATTGCAAAAGCTGAAACCGCTTTTCACTTCCCTTCGCCGTAGTGCAAGCATGGATATTTCAATGCTTATTACAGCAGAGCAGCGCCTAAACGCTCTCGCAGAAGCCGCATAACTAGATATTATACAAATATAATCAACGTGCGCTATTCAACTCACCTATAGTCATATACGACATAGAAAATTGAGTAGCGCTCGTATGCTAGAAAATATCTGCCCCCTTCTATTTAGTACATACAGACACATAAATCTCATCGAAATTAACATAATTTTAATACCCACCCTTTAGGATAGGGGGGAAATTAAGTGGTATAAGCCATTACAGGAGGGGATACCATAATAGTAGGGAGCACATTATGGCTAAAAATTTAAAAGCTAAAGACGTTAAGAATGATACAGCGCAAGATCTTTATGATAAATATTTTGGTTTAAACTACGACCAAACTCAAGCCATTATCCTTATGCAAGCCATTGAAATGGAAAAAGGGGAAGCTCTCCTAAACTTAATCAATGCTAAGATCCAAGCCAATGAGGGCCCGACCATGGAAACGGGCACGCCTCTCATGTTCCAAGTATCCGTAGTCAAAAACGGTCTAGACGTAAAGGCTATCAACCGACAGATGCAAGGCGGTACCGTTACTCATGACTCTAACGAAACCGTAATTAATTCCAGCATTAAAACAGAAGACAACAAATTCTTTATCAATAATGAACAAGTAAGCGAAGCAGAATACAACAATAACCCTATTAACGGAGACGACTGGGCGAATTTCGGAAATGATGGAGATGATTGGGTCAATTTCAGAAATGACGGGGATGACTGGATCAATTTCAACGATGGTGGCGAAAATGGGGCAAAGCCAAATGAAAATAAAGGCCAAACGCTGCCGAAAAATAATATGAATTTAGGTGGTAGATGGACATTGCTAGAAATGGATGAGCATGGCAATGCTGACCCTGAACAAATAAAAGAGCTTATGGAGCAAAAAGGGCTCACAGATCAGGACATTCAGAAACTAAGAGAGTATGCTAAAGAGCACGGCGGTATTAGTGTAACATGCCCGCCCAACCCGTTTGTAAATACTTTTTCTATAAATGCTGGTGATGGCCAAAGCCTTTTTTCTATCACAGCAAATGATATCAAAAATATAGGCTCGGACAACACCAATACTAATGAAAAGGTGCTCCTTAAAGCTAATGAAAGCAGTATAACACACTATACAACTGACCATACGCAGAAAATCCCCCCACTAGGAAAGATAACATTAGAGCAACGCGGCGCCCTCTCATCATGTTGGCAAGCGGTGCAACAGGCCAATACATTCGCGATAGATCGTAACTCTGAAATGTGCCATAAGATTGGAGAGTTTTTCAATCTCACAGATCCAGGAGAAATCGCACAAAAAGTCGGTGATGTGGATACGGATCATACTCTATCAGAAGCAGACGCAAGAGAAATAGATAGACTATTGGGCACCCTTGAAATTAATTCAGATGAATTAGGATCAGCACATTCTTTTACAAGCACCAATAAGCCTGGCTAGATGACAAAAGCTTATAGCTTATAGCTTATAACTTATAAGCCTATGAACGCATAAAAACATAGAAGCAGCATAAGAAATCCAAAATCACGGTTGGATTTAAAAACCCTTAAACAGCTTTGCTGATCATCCATATCCCAGCGCCATAATTGCCAGATAAAATGCGCTGCAATAACCGTAAAACAACCTATACTCGGCAATACTCCATACCCGACACCCCAGAAACTAAGAGTAAAAATAAGCGCAGCCAAGCCATAAAACCCACCAACCCAAAGCTTACTTTTCTCACCAAATTTAAGGGCCGTAGAGCGCACCCCAATCAACGCATCATCATCCTTATCCTGATGCGCATAAATTGTATCATAGCCTAGCGTCCATAAAATGCCGCCCGCATAAAGAAGCAGCGCCGCCATTGATATACGGCCATCAATCGCCGCCCAACCAATCAACGCACCGAAATTAAAAGTTAACCCTAAAAAAGCCTGCGGCCAAAATGTAAACCTCTTCATAAGCGGATAAGCAATAACTAAAGGCACGCAGACTAGCCCCAGAATGATCGCCGCAACATTAAGCTGTAACAAAATAATAAACCCAAAAGCTAAAAGCCCAAGCAAAAACAAAAACGCTTGCTTCACACTCACCGCTCCCGAAGGAATAGGCCTTAAAGCCGTGCGCTCCACCTTCGCATCAATATCTCGATCCCATAAATCATTAATCACGCAACCAGCAGCCCTCATAACAACTGCACCAATAAAGAACAGCAACAAAACAAAGAGCGTCTCAAACCACGAAACACGCTCATTAGCACCACTAGCTAAAAAAATTGACCACCAGCCCGGCAAGAGCAAAAGCCATATTCCAATCGGACGATCAAGCCGCGCCAAATGAATATAGCCCTGCCATTTTTTAGGCATAGCAGCAATCCAACCATCAAAACGAATATCTGTAAATTTTCTCAACATCGCTCGCTACTATGTGGTAAAACCAACCCTATGACAACATCCTGCCATAAAATTCCACGCCTTTATACGCCGCAGCCACTCAATAAAGAAGGCGCAGCTATAGAACTTGACCAAGACCAAGCTCATTATATTCGCAACGTCATGCGCATGGCTGAAACCGATCAGCTCAGACTATTCAATGGCAAAGATGGAGAATGGCTTGCTACAATCACGCAGATCAAAAAGAAATCAGCCTTATTAAGGCTCAGCAAACAGCTAAAACCACAGCCATCAACACAAGCGCATATTCACCTCATTTTCGCTCCTATAAAAAAACAGCGCCTCGATATACTTATCGAAAAAGCAATAGAGCTAGGCGCAACACATCTTCATCCTGTTCTCACCCACCACACAGAAAACAGACATATAAAAATAGAGCGCATAAACGCCCAAATCATCGAAGCCACAGAACAATGTGAAAGACTTGACCTTGCAAAGCTAAGCCCGTTAACGCCACTACCTACACTCATAAATCAATGGAAACACACGCAAGCTATTCACTGGGCCGCCGAGCGCGTTGAAAATGCCAGCCCCTTAGATAAACTCACAGCCCCCTGTGCTTATCTTATTGGCCCAGAAGGCGGCTTCTCAGAAGAGGAATGCACTCTTTTAAAAGCCTCTAAAATCATCACCCCCATAAGCCTAGGCACGAACATCTTACGCGCAGAAACAGCATGCCTATATTGCCTAAGCCGCACCAATATAAACAATACTGGCGAATAGCTGAAAATTTGCTATACTGGTAATACAAATAGGAGAGTTCTTCCATGCGTTCATTAGTCTTAGCATCCGCCTTTTTCGCACTATCAATGCCTTTTACAGCTTCAATAAGCCATGCTGGAGAGATTGAATATTGTGGAACACCCGATACAGTCACTGTATCTAATGATACGATTGGCGTTTGTGATATCTACTCACGCCAGCTTGCCTATCGTTTAAAAGCTAATGCTTTAAGAGCTTCCATAGAAGAACGTCAACAATATTTCCTAGCTCCTGCACGCGAAGCACGTCAACGTTACGAGCAAGCCTTAAAAGCACTTAATGAACAGCGTATTGCTGAAAATAAATAACCAAATCTAAAAAATTATTGTGTTGAAATATTGGCACTAGCCAATTCGTCACCAGAAGCTGGCATGATATTAGCTACCTTCACACCATCGCCTTGCAACTCAACATATTGCTGATAGATAAGCCCTTTTAAAGAATCAAAGCGCTGTTTATCTTTGCCAATAAGTTGCTCGCCAGTAGGTAAATCAACACTACGAGGATTGATCTGCTTACCATTAACATGGACTTCATAATGCAAGTGCGGGCCAGTAGAACGCCCAGTCGTACCGACATAACCAATGATCTGCCCTTGCTCTACACGAGAGCCTTTACGAACAGTAGACTTGATTTTATGCAGGTGCGCGTAAGCTGTTTTAAGCTTAGAGTTATGGCGGATACGTATATAATTACCAAAGCTTCCTAAACGCCCAGCATGCTCAACAACACCATCACCTGCCGCATAAATAGGCGTACCAGTAGGCGCAGCGAAGTCCATCCCCTTATGCATACGGCTATAGCCTAAAACAGGGTGCTTACGCATACCAAAACCAGAAGAAATACGCGCCCCATCAACAGGCGTCTTCATCAATGTTTTGCGAATACTCATGCCATCCGGTTGAAAGTAATCAACTTGGCCATTATTCATCTCAAAACGATATATTGGTACATTCTTACCCCCGACACTTAAATTCGCATAAAGAATATCACCATATTTAGCGAACTCACCATCTTCAGTTTCGAATGTTTCATAAAGTAGCTCTAGATTATCTCCACGACGAATATCGCGCTGAAAGTCAATATCCCAAGAATAAATACGGATAAGCTCAGCAATCACTTGCGGCGGAATATTGGCCAAAGCCGCACTTCCATAAAGTGATGTTTTAATTTCTGCATGACGCGCATATTGACGGGTCACCAACTCTTTTTCCTCAACCGAAGAATAGAAATCTTGGGGACCATTCCGTGTCACAGAGACGAGCTTCACTGGATTAAGCTTCATATCCATTTTGGAGAAAACCAAATCTCCCGCATCATCCGGAGCGTAGTGAATACCAATACGCTGACCTGAACGCACTTTACGTGGATCAACATATTTACCAAGCGCCTTCACAGCATAGTAAGCCTCGCTACCGCTTAAACCTGCATCTTGTAATAAACCTGCCACTGTTTGCCCTGAGCCTATTTCCAGCTCTTTATATTTCGGCTTAACAGGTTTTTGAATAAATTGAGATGCTAAACGAATACCATCAGATAAATGCGCTTTAACTACATCTTCCCCGGCTTCAGAATCACTGCCAAGAGGAACATCCATCCCTTCATCAGGACTAAGAACAGCAACATCTTGGCTTTCATTATTTACCGGCTCTTCATTTTGAACAGAAGCCGAAATAAACGGTGTCTCTAAACTATGGTTAAAAGGGACAGCAAGAGAATTAAGACCAAAGCTTATAGAAGTTACAAACGCCACAGCTACAGCACTTACATAACGCAAACGCAAACGATTAGAACGCGTCCAAACATATCGATGTCTTAAACGAACCAATCTATGCATTGCTAAATGTGTTTTTGCTTTGCTAAGCAATCTACGCTCCCAATCTATAAATACATTAGCACAATATCCGAAAAATAACGGCAAATTTCTGCGCAACTTACTGTAATAATGTACCAATATAGAGCGTGATAACACAGCCTACTCCTTGAATCCAACGCATTGTTCTTTATGCATAAAAAGAATCTGGGATAACCCTCATACCATCGTATAGGAGAAACGAAAGCATGAAACTAGTATGCAGGCCATGTCTTAAGCTGATAGAGAGCGAGAAACAAGCCCTTAAAACTATAATACCACACACCCCCACAAATATAAGCAAAAGATAATAAACAAAATTATTAAGACAAAGCTTAATAAACTCTCCTACTTACACTCAGAAGATATACGGTCATAAGCCGCACCCGAACCGCGCAAGCTTAATGTGTCTGTTGTGAGCGTGCCTCGGCTAGATGTACCTTTAACAACCATTTTAGAGCCTTCACGAATAGCCTTTACAAGCGCACGATCTGTATCTGCATCAGGCCCCCACGCTGTTTCATCTTGCGTGTAGAGCGTAAAGCTTGAGCCATCAATAACAGCTTCAGCCTGGCTATCTTTTTTGTAACTATACCCAGTTACGTAGCTAAAAACATCGCGTGTGTTATCTGCTGGCCTATGCGTAATAAGCGCGAATGGCTCACCACGCTTCGTATAATTACCTTGCTTCTTTTGTGGCTGGGAAGCCATGTAGCAAACTTTATTGCTATTTTCGAAGAACACATAAGCTTGCCAATCACCATATGTCCCTACCAAGCGCGGCTGCCCTGATTGTGCGTTTGCTTGCTGTGCGCCAAACCCTAAAGTAAAGATCGCCAGCGCTGCACCGACAAGACAAAATCTCTTCTTAATCATCATCAAACCTTGTGATTACCTATAATTTATATTTCTAGCTTTAATCTCACTCTAAGAACTAGAGCAAATAAGAACAAAAACAATATAACAAACTTTAACACGGCGAAGCAAAAACAAAACGCATTTGCGCTCTTTTCCTACAAAATGTCCCCAGCTTCATGGCGAGAATCACGATATTGCGCCTCACCACCCATAGCTTTACGCTTAGCTTTTACATTATAAAAATCAGTCGCAAAGCTCTTACGATCATCTGGCAAATATAATCCCTGCACATAGATAATATCTGAAAACGCTTTTGAGATTTCATAAGCATGATTTGCATCCCTAACCCCCTCAGCCACCATCACAACATCAGGCATCAAACTCCGCACAAACTCCACCACATTCCCAAGTGAATTACTGCTCCCCTCAGGCCCACACACTGTATGGCGATCAATTTTCAAATACTCGACCAAGCCATCAAATTCCCCCAGCCTCATAATATCACTCATATTCAGCCCCACATCATCAATCGCAAAAGACACGCCGAATTTATCATACAGATCAAGAACATGACGGCTCATACTTAAATGCGGTGCACTTTCATGAATCTCGATAATAATCTTTTGATCTGGCTCAAGCTCTAAGCCCTCAAGCCGTTCTAATGAGCATTTCACAAAATCAGAATCCCGCAATGAGCGCGCTGAAATATTGATAGAAACCTGACGTTCAGTCTCATAGCGCTGAAACTGCCACAAAGCCGCCAAAAACAGAATTGCATCAATCGCAGCGCCAAAACCATTTTTGTAATAAGCCATAATCGCCATATAAGGGGGCATAACCTCACCCTTATAATCACGTACTCTAAGCAACATCTCACCCGGACGTGATAAAGGTGCATCCGCGCTTATAATATGCCACGGCTCTATAGTGAAAATATCCTCATTACGCAGCACCATATTGGCCAGCGAAACCAACACCCGCAAGCCATAGACAAGCTCCACTTCATTTTCTTGCCCATGAGAATCCTTAACAAGCCCCTGAAAACTTCTGATCAACCCCTCAATTCGTCTGAGCAGCTCAATATCATAAGCATCCTTAGATCTCATCAAAACTCCATTTCACTATTTAAACGATAGCCATATGACAAAAAAACACACATAGCTTCATACATGCTTAGCGAATGATAGCAGCAATCACGCTACCCCTCACGCTGCACAGCCCAATTAAATTTATTCATTTTATCAGTTATTTGACCATAAATAACCAATTGTTTTGTTTTTCGAACCTCATGCCCCTGCCCAAGATACACACTATCCTCTAAGGCAATACAGCCACCACCTTGATGAAAACGCCAACCAGCACCACCAGGCATTCTCAAAAGCGCTTCGCCGCCATCGCGAATAAGCGAGACCATAACCCGAGGGTGCAAATGAAACCTGATCGCGACATCTATCGGCTTATCAAGAGCCCCGTTCAGCGTAAACAGATCCTCACCCCGCACATCATGACCATCATCAGCCACATAAATACGGCGCTTTTGCACACAGCCATTAAGCGCCTCATAGCCATCATGGGACCCTTCAACCAGCACAGCCCCTTTAACCTCATCACGCGCTGATAAACATTTCTGTACCTTCCGCGAAAACCCTGCCCCAGCAACAATTTCACACGCATTTCGCTCACCCAACACAGCCGCATTATGCGCAGCCGTTGCCCTTAAAGCGTCATGCCAACCAATAGAGAGCTCATCATCGCCCTCGCGCGTACCACAATTCACAAATAAACGCTCTCGGCCATAGGCCATCTCAAAGGATAAAGGCGCGGCATGCGCTTTGCGATCAAATGGCGCGCAGGGCGATTTACCACAATCAAACATAATCATAGTGCGCCCAAGACTAAGCTTCTCAAAGCCCGCTTGCGCCAAACGACTTACACCCTTACCACGCACCCCAGCTTGAGATAAAACCGCATCAATCGCTTTAGCATCCCCCTCAACAGAGCCATTAAATAACGCCAACTTATGATCATTATAACGGAAGAATTGAAGCGCAACTCCAGCGCGCTCAATGGCACCATGCAATATTTCAGGCACAGGATAGCCCCCAGCTTGCAAAGCACTTCGAATATCCAACATACTCCTTAAAACGCTCATGAGCTGAGATGGACAGCGCGATTTATGCGCCCCATCACCTAATATTTGCACACCAATTTCACGGCGCAAACAACTCAGGGCTTGCTCAACAAAAGCCTCGCGCCCCTCAAAAGCAAGCCCCGCATATAAAAGCCCCTTAACAGCATCAAAAGCAGCAGCTCCCTGCATATGAGTAGCTAGAGAACTTCCTTGCCCTACTATACGAGACAAATGACACGCTTGCTTAATCATCGATTCAAAAAGCATATCTTGAAATTCATCATCTTCCGCGCTTACACCACTAGAATATTGCGCATAAAACTCATATTGGCTAATCCACATCGATAAGCGCTGCCCCATCACATCAGCATCCCATGCCCCATGACACCAGCGCCCATATCGCTTAACCCAGCTCTCAATCATCACACGTGCTTGACCGCGTGCTTTATCACCATGACCAGCCTCACGCCCAAAGCGGCGCAAATCCCTCAACCACTCAAATCCATGCAAACGTTTTCCATGATAACGTTGTGGCAAGCCTCCACTACAAATGACAGAGCCACCCTCAACACATCCTTCCCAAGGATCAACCGGCCTTACAATCAAACGCTCTGGCACATCAGCACGCAACGACCAATCATATAGCGCGGAATGATACGCCATATGCGAAGCTGATCGTTTAATATATCGAAATAAACCAGGCATTTATTCTCTACCGCCTACCCTCTCAAAGCCTTGATATTCTCTGCATATTTCTCCGGCCCATCTTTGAACACAGCCGTTCCAGCCACTAACAAATCTGCTCCCGCCGCAACACATTGCTTTGCCGTCTCTGGGTTAACACCGCCATCAACCTGCAAATCAATCACGCGCCCGCTGCGCGCTGTTTCCGCATCAATCATCGCACGCGCAGCCGCTATTTTATCAAGCAAAGGAATAAAGCTTTGACCACCAAAGCCTGGATTGACCGTCATAATCAACACAAGATCAACCATATCCATCACATGCTGAATAGATTCAATCGGCGTATGCGGATTAAGCGAAACACCTGCCTTAACGCCATGCGATTTGATAGCCTGTAGAGTACGGTGCAGATGCGGCCCCGCCTCAACATGCGCAGTAATAATATCGCTTCCAGCCTTAACGAAATCCTCAATCAGGCCATCAACAGGACTAATCATCAAATGAACGTCAAAAATTTTCTTTGAATGCGGCCTTAAGCACTTAACGACAGGCGCACCAAAAGTCAGATTTGGAACAAAATGCCCATCCATAACATCGATATGTATGTACTCCGCTCCCGCCTCATCAATACGGCGAACCTCTTCCCCTAAGATAGAGAAATTAGCAGAAAGAATTGATGGAGCAATGCGTACAGCTTGCTGAGATGAGGGAATAGTCATAGTTAAGCACTCTTAAATCGGTAGAATCTGTGAATAATTTAGCAAAACACTTGCATTATATAAGTATTATCAGATTTAAACGAATCGCGCCAGTAAAGCCTATGAAACTTTTAAAATATTTTCTAACCGCAGCCCTTTAAACAATAGATTTAAGACAACTTTACATTTGCAGAATAATATAACTTAGGATAACATACCTAAAAGCCGGATTTTTATCTAAGTGAAACACACCCCACCCCCACCTACCTTAAGATGACGATCAATAAGACGAATCTGTATTATTGAACAAAAACAACCAATTAATGATAATTTATAAAATTCAAGCCTTAGTGAGGCGCGCGATATAAAACCCGTCCATACCACCCAAAGCCGCTTGATGATAAGGAAATACACGCACATCACCCTCATCAGTGATCGCCTCATCCCAGCCACCAAGCTCGCTCTTATCGATTGGCAAACGCTTAGCATCAGGCTCTTTTTCTAAAAACTTTGCGATTTGCTCCTCACCTTCGGCGCGCTGCAGGCTACAGGTACAATAAATCAGAATTCCGCCAACGCTTAAATTAGCAAAGGCATTCTTTAAAATATTCATCTGCAAGGCACATAAGCGCTCAACATCGATAGGCGCTTTTAAATGCAAAACATCTGGGTGACGGCGCGCTGTACCAGTTGCACTACATGGCGCGTCCAGCAATATATAATCTGCAGGATTGGCAACCGCCCATGTTGCCGCATCCTCGACTTGAACGCGTACATTTTGGATGAGATTCATGCGCTCAATATTTTGCTCCAAGCGCTTCAAGCGTTTAGCCGAACGATCCAGCGCATACACAAACGCGCCTTTCGCTGCCAATTGCAAAGTTTTACCGCCAGGAGCAGCGCACAGATCATAAACATCCTTACCCGCAATATCCCCAAAAAGCTGCGCAGGGATAGCAGCCGATGCATCTTGCACCCACCACTGCCCCTCATCAAAACCTTCAAGCTCCTTGACCGCCCCCCCACTAATACGGCGCAAAGTACCCGTAGCAAGCTCACTCGCCTTAAATTGAGAAGCCCAGTAAGCACGCTCCGCATCACTTTTTATACTAATATCAAGCGGTGCTTCAGAAAGATGCGCCTTTGCAATATCCGCAGCCGCGCGCAAACCATAATCGGCAATCCAACTCTTCAATAGCCATTCAGGGGTGTTAAGGCGCCCCTCATCCTGACGAGAACGCCACTCCCGCCCCACACGGGCAATCGTACGCAGCACCCCATTCACAAAACCCTTTTTACCGGAAAGCCCTTTCTCCTCAGCCAAGCGTACAGATAAATCCACCGCTGCATGATCAGCCGCTTCCATGAAAATGATTTGCGCCACCCCCACCCGCAAAATATTCATCAAGCTCAGATTACTCGGCGCCTCTTTCTCTACAGCTTTTGAGATCAGATCATCAATTTGCCCTAAACGGCGGATCGTGGTTGCAACAAGCATACGTACAAAAGCACGATCACGCACATCCAAAAGCTTCAAACCTTCTGATAACTCTAAAGCATGATCAAGCGGCTGCTTACGTTGCAAAACCTCATCCACAAGCTGCAACGCCACCACGCGCGCCAAAAACCCTTCAGGCATCTCATTAAGCTTCATCTCAAATTGAGGCTCACTGCACTCACTCATAATCTAAGTCTCATCTACAATTTCATGCTCAAGAACATGCGCATGATCAATCATCATTTCATAAAGGCTGCGCACAAATTGAGGATCAAGCCCTCGCGCCTCACCCAAAGCCGCCGCACGATCCTTAACTTCTTCAGCGCGCTTAGCTTGCACGACCGATAAGCCCTCACGGCGTTTTAGCTCACCAACACGATGCACGATATCAAAACGCTTAGCCAGATTATCAATCAGCTCAAGATCCAAAGCATCGATTGCTTCACGATACCCTTCAAGCTCTTCAGGAATTTGATCATCCATAATAAATAACTCTTTTCAAACAACATAGAATGCCCTACATCATGAAACATGACTGAAGAAAAACCAAGCCCAGAAAACAAAAAAGAAAATAAAAAAGACGACAAAAAAGAATGCCAGCCCCCAGCATCTTTAAATGAAGTCGCTAAAGCCGAACTTAAAAAAAATAGCGAAGAAAAAGAATTTGGTGGATTTGAAGATTCAGGCCTCAAAGAACCAACACGTTTCGGCGATTGGGAAGTTAAAGGCCGCTGCTCTGATTTTTAGGTTTCACTAAGCACCAGAATGAACCACACCAATAACTACAGCTCAAGTTCTGCTACTACAGGTGCATGATCGGATGGTTTTTCACAATCTCTAAACACATCCAAAACCTCATGACCTGAAAGAGAGCTCTTTAAGCCTTGCGTAACCCATATATGATCAAGCCTACGTCCGCGATTAGACTTGCGCCAATCACGATTACGATAACTCCACCATGTATAGCACTTCTCATCCATCGGCACGAATTCACGCGCAACATCAACCCAATCAAGCGATTCATACATACGCGCTAATTTCTCTACCTCAATTGGAGTATGAGAAATAATTTTCAAAAGTTGCTTATGTGACCAAACATCATGCTCATAAGGCGCGATGTTAAAATCACCAACAACTATCAAGCGTTCATCTTTACCATATTCTTCAGCAAACCAAGCGCTCATCTCATCTACAAAATCAAGCTTATGAGCAAATTTATCATTCACCTCCACATCAGGCTCATCGCCGCCCGCAGGGATATAAAGATTATGGAGTGTGAAATCTTTAAATTTAGCAGCAACATGACGGCAATCTTCACGCCCAACGCGGTTGTGGATCTCAGTCTCTTCAAACGGAATTTTAGAGATAATCGCTAAACCGTTATAGCTTTTCATCCCATGAAAATGCACATACGGATAACCGGCCGCTTTAATCTCTTTTAGCGGGAAATGCTCATCAGGACATTTCGTCTCCTGCAAGCAGATAATATCAGGCTGCTGCTCCTCTATTAGCTTTAACAAAAGCGGTAAACGCAAACGAACAGAATTTATATTCCAAGTAATAAGTTTCATTATATATCAATATTATAAATGGTTAAAATCAGCTAAATTAATCACGATCAACAACTAAAGGCCCCGGCGCTTGGCGCGTAGGCATCAGCTCGATGCGGTTAATATTCATATGCTCTGGCAGACATGCCGACCAAAAGACACTCTCGGCTACATCATCCGCTGTTAAAGGATCCGTATTCGCATAAACCGCATCCGCAGCCTTTGCATCGCCATCAAAACGAACAAGAGAGAATTGAGTATGCACCATACCCGGCTCAATATTAGTTACACGGATATTTTTTGAATAAAGATCAGCCCGCAAAGACAACGAGAACTGCTTCACAAACGCTTTAGACGCACAATAAACATGACCACCCGGATATGGGTAATTACCAGCCGTAGAGCCAATATTGATGATATGCCCTTTACCGCGCTTACGCATCCCTTTCAGCACAAAATGCGTCATAGCTACAAGCCCTTTATTATTGATCTCGATCATCCCAAGCCAATCAGAAAGCTTCGCCTCATCCGCTGGCGATTGTCCAAAAGCCCCACCAGCATTATTAATGAGAAGATCAATTGCATCAAAAGGCGCAGCCAAACTTGCAAAGCCCAGCTCCATCGCCTCAATATCCGCAATATCAAAACATAAAGTCGCTATTTCCAAAGCGGAATACTCAGCCAGTAACTTGGACTTTAAATTATCCAACTTATCCTGCGAGCGACCATGCAATACAAGTTTGCTACCAACAGCCGCAAATCTCTTCGCAAAAGCATAACCAAAATCACCAGTCGCCCCAGTAATAAGGACTGTTTCAGGCTTATAAATCATAAGCACCTCCCCAAATAACAGTTAAGAAAAATCTTAAAATGGTAAATTCATACCAGGAGGCAAGTTGAAGCCCCCCATCATTTCTTCAGTTTCGCTCTTAACGCGCTCTTCTTTAGCCGCATTCGCATTATTAAGTGCCGCAACCATCAGATCCTCAAGCGTTTCCTTATCACCCATAACAGATGGATCAATATCGATTGATTGTATCTTACCCGCACAGCTCATCGTCACCTTAACCATACCTGCGCCAGCCTCACCCTCAACGTATATATCTTTAAACTTTTCCTGCAATTCAGCCAATTTAAACTGCATTTGCTGAGCCTGTTGCATCATATCTTTAAAATTACCAAACATATCTATCACCCTTCATAGTAAGTCACTTTATGGCCAAAAAAGCCTTTAATTATCACGTCTTTCTATTGACTTAAAGACTGCATCAGGAAAGACTTCCATGATTTGACGCATAATCGGCATCGCCAAAATATCTGCCTTTTCAGCATCAAGTGCAGCTTGAATTTTCTGTGCAATTGTTGGCTCACCGCCAGCACTCACAACAGAAACCATCCAATGCTGTCCAGAAACACGGCTTAGTGCAGGCCCTAAATCCTGCGCCATACGTGGCGGCGCCATTTCATCCAGTCGCACTTCCATGCGGCCCTTATCACCTTTATTTTCAAGGCGTACCAAATGTACATATTGAACAATATTGCTCGCCGTCAGCACTTCATCTTCTTGTTCTAACATTGCGACAGCATCTTCCAAAGAATGAATAGCCGTCACTAGGGGAGCACTTTCAGGCACAACTGCCAAAGCAGGCTTAGCACCAGCACCTTTACCTTCGCGCATTGGCGCGCCATGCATGGGTACATGCAAGGCCGTAACATTATCTCCAGCCCCAGCAGGCGCACCTTGAACAGCCCCTGCACCAGCGCTCACCGCTCCAGAGCCATCTTTCAAACGCTTCATAAGGTCCGATGGATCAGGCAAATCAGCTGCATAAGCCAAGCGAATAATCACCATCTCTGCTGCGGCTTGAGGATTAGGCGCTTCCCTGACCTCATTAAGGCCTTTGAGCAAAATCTGCCAAGCTTTCGCCAAGGTCGGCATCGATAGCTTACCCGCAAGATCACCGGCGCGCGCCTGCACATCAGCCGCCAAAGCGCCATCAGAAGCATTCTTAATATTCGGCACAGCGCGGAGCTTGGTTAGAACATGCGTAAGATCAAGCAAATCCTGAACAACAACACTCGGATCAGCCCCGCTTCTATAGAGCTCATCCATAATTTCAAGCGCTTCGGCTGTATTGCCGCACAAAACATTTTCTAATAAATCCAAATTTCGAGCGCGATCCGCAAGCCCTAACATCGATTCAACCTGGCTCGCGGTAATCCCTTCCTTACCACATAAGGAAATCGCACGATCCAAAATCGACAAGCCATCACGCACAGAGCCATCTGCCGCACGCGCAACCATAGCAATCGCTTCCGGTTCGCACGCCACACCTTCTTTCTCACAAATAGAGGTGAAATGCGTAGAAAGAGCAGGCACATCCACTCGGCGTAAATCAAAGCGCTGACAACGGGAAAGTACTGTAATCGGCACTTTACGAATTTCAGTGGTCGCAAAAATAAATTTCACATGCTCTGGCGGCTCTTCCAATGTCTTCAAAAGCGCATTAAATGCGTTTTTAGAGAGCATATGCACCTCATCGATGATGTAAATCTTATAGCGCGCTTCATTCGGCGCATAACGTACACCATCTAAAATCTCGCGAATATCATCGACCCCAGTGCGAGACGCCGCATCCATCTCAATCACATCAGGGTGGCGATCTTCAGATATAGCCTGACAGAGCTTACAATCAGATGTATCGCCAACTGTTGGCCCTGATTGGCCATTTTCACCTTTGTAATTTAAAGCCTTAGCAATAATACGTGCCGTCGTCGTTTTACCAACACCACGCACACCAGTCAGCATAAAAGCATGCGCAACGCGCCCACTCTCAATGGCATTAGACAGCGTTCGCACCAACGCTTCCTGCCCAATAAGCTCATCAAAATTTAACGGACGATATTTACGCGCTAAAACGCGGTAGGCTTGTTTTTTAACTTCACTCATACTACTAGAAATAAGCCGATTCCTTAACGAGGGCAAGGAGGCAAGCTGATAAAATACAAAGATTTTAGGAAGGCTCTAAAGAATAAATGGAAGCCGGACACGACCCGATAAAATTCGTTACGGCTGCTGGCTTTCGCCCCTGACCGGGTTGGCGAACACATCGCCCGCGCCGACTTCCGCGCCCTTTATAAGAAAAGGCATCTTAAATTGCAAGCCCTAAAGCACGGTTATAATCTCTTCCTCTGGCAAACGAGATTTCGGCAAAGCCGCATTAAAATCATCCGATGCACGATAGCCCACAGCCACAAGCGCATAGCTTTTAAGCCCCTTCTCGGTTAAAGAGAATTGCTGATCAAACACATCTGAATCAAAACCTTCAATCGGCACAGCATCCAAGCCCAGCGCCGCTACGCCCAATAAGAACGATCCGACATTCAAATAGAGCTGCCTTGCCATCCATTCCTGCAAATCATCACGCTGCCCCTCACGGTGTAAATCCGCATAATGCTTCACCGTATCAATATAGCCCTGACGCTGCTCAGCATCGGCAAAACGCCCATCAATCTCACCCTGCACAGCCAAGCGCTCAATATATTGCTCACTAAAAGCTGTACGCGAGCAAAAGGCCACAACATGGCTTGCATCTTTAATCTTAGGCACATTATAAGCTTGCTCTTCCGCTGACTTCGCAAATATATCCTTAGCTTGAGCACTCTCTGCAATAATAAAATACCACGGCTGAGAATTCACACTCGACGGGCAGAGCTGCAATAAAGACTTCATCGCCTTCAACTTATCGATAGAAATCTTCTTCGTCGCATCAAACTTTTTAGTAGAATAACGCTGGCGCGCAGCTTCGACAATCATGTCACTCATAGGTCTCTCCTTAAAATCTATGTATAAAAGCTACTACAAAATAACTTTAAGTGAAGAATTTTCTTGCACTCATCCCCATAAGACCGTATTTTTCAGCCAGCTTCAAAGCCTCTCATTGCAAGAGGTACATAGATTTTGTTTTAAACAAGGCACGAGGCGTAAAATGTAGACCCTACATGCACGACCGCGTAACATAGAATAAAACGAAATATAGAAGCCTGTTATAGGGGTATAGCTCAGTTGGTAGAGCAACGGATTCCAAATCCGTAGGTCCCGGGTTCGAGTCCTGGTGCCCCTGCCATTCAGTCCACAATTTCCCGATATTCTAGATTTTACGCCCGTGAGCCCCGCTGTTCGCAGCCCTTCCCGAATGTCATAGGTCCGAAGAACGTCAGAGAACGCATTCTCGAGCCCCTTTCTCCGCATTTTCTAAACCACTGAAATATAACTGCCTCATATCCCACCAAGTAGAAAAAACTAACTTTTCTCAGAGAAAAATTTGAGCACTTAATCACCACAAAAATTCAAAAAGAGAGCATCCTATAATCGAATTTCAGTTATTTCGATAATCTACAGTATGAAAATTAACGCTCAACCCAACTTATATCCATCTCATTCAATGCGCTGAGATATTCATCCTTAGTTATAAAGCCCATACATGGATAAGCGCCACGCTCTTGCAACTCACCCGCCGCGAGTTTCTTCGCCAGCAATATAGCAGGCATACAGGGGATATATGGCCCATCACCGCTGCGTGCGGTGAGCTCGAATGTAATCTTCTTTTTCGCACCGTCTTTGCCTTTACCTAGTAGCTCCATATGAAAAGCGCTATTGGCACTACCGAGCCAATCAAAAAGGTATGAGGTTTTCAGCATAAGCGGCGCGGCCTTTGCGAGCCTCTTAATAAGCCCTATCCGCACGAGCCACGAAAGCGCCCAGAGCGTAGCGTGTATGAACGGGATTTCCAGCCCCGCATAAAAGCGAATGGTTTTAAGCTCTGGATAGCGCTTTGGAAAGAGCGCCAGATCAGGCACATCGCAGTTCCCAAGCAAGCGCCAGCCAAGCGCGGGATATTTCCGCGCCCTCAAGCCCTGCCAGCCATACACCTCGCTTAGCTTCCCATCAAGTAATGTGGGAATAGGCTTGCCCGTATAGGTTAGAATGGCGGCGGTTGTAGCCAGTCCCCGCGCCGTCTTTTGCGCGGTCGTGATTCCGTAATCAAGCGCTTCCAGCGTTTCAAACTCGCCCTTGTAATGATCGACCAGAGCAGAAGTGAGGCACGGCACAGAGCTTGCCCCGCTGATGACCAGCACGCCTTTATCCTTGGCGGTTTGATCGAGCGCAGTAATACCCTCCACAAATTCCCGCCCATCGGCAAGGTCAATGTAATGCACACCAGCCTCTATGCAGGCTTTCGCCACGTCATAGCCCTGCGCCTGAAACGGGCCGGAAGTGTGAATGACGATATTGGGCTTGATTGTTGCCAAGGTTTCGGCGAAGCCCATATTTATATCAAGCAGTGCAGCTTCACCATTGATCTCATCTGCAAGCGCCCGCGCTTTCTCTATCGAGCGTCCGGCAACAATAACGCAGATATTATCTTCTTTCGCTAGCGTTTTAGAGATGAAGCTACCAAAATTCCCATACCCGCCAATGATGAGGATGCGTTTCATTTAACAACTAAGTCCATCTCAAATAAAATAATCACAAGCATCGCAAATGCTAAATAAAGTCGAGAGAAGAAAAAGGTATCTTTACCAATATCAATCCATAGAGCTTTGCCTGTGGTCTTTAGGTTGTTTTGTTTTTTCAATTGCTGTGTAAAGTAAACATTCAAACCAATGTTTAAGGCAAATGACCACAATAGCAACATCATCAAGGCATAAGTCGCATATGAGAAATGAGGGGTGATGTGAAACTGTTCATCAAAAAATAATATTGGTAATAATATAAAAAGAAAGACGTTTGGTATCTCCATCATTT
>NZAJ01000014.1 GCA_002687495.1 Micavibrio sp.
CATCTTCCTGGGTATAGGCGGCAAGTGCTGCTGCTAAATGCCCTCCGATATTCGCATAATCAACAACGTAACCCACATTCTTTCCACTTCGTGTACGGTTTACGCGGGCAATCGCCTGTAGCAATTCGTCTTCTTTTAGCTTCCGGTCAATGTAAAGTGCTTGTTCAATAGGCGCATCAAAACCCACCAAAAGCATATTCTTAACGATAAGGAATGCCAAAGGATCAGATTTATTTGGGTCTTTATGTTTGAACGGTTTCTTAAATCTCTCAATGCGATTGTCAATTTTCGATTTATCGGTCCATTCAGCCCATGCGGGGTCATCGTTATGAGATGACGACATGACGGGCGCAAATTCCATTTGTGCAATAAGGTCTCTCTGTTTTGAGGCACGGATAAGGAAATACTGATCCTCTGTAATCAGACCTTTATCAAGCTGAGCTTCAAAATCAGTTGTATGATCATTTTTAAGATTTTCAGGTAAAGCGTCAATTTGTGAAAGCCAATAATCACGAGCATCTTGCAAAGCGTCATAATAACGCAGAACAGCCTTTCGGCTGGTGGCCGTGACTTGTGCCTTAAAGCCATTTGGCAAAATAACGTCAATGTAATGGCGCATCATATCAAGGGCTTTGGCTTGGATCAGATCCTTGCTCTCCAGCACCTTAGAAGATGTCGCATATTTCTTTTGAATAGCTTCACGCTCTTTTTGAGTGCGATCAGAGAAAGCTTCTTCAAAGATTTGGTCGACGGTCTTGCCATCTTTAATTTCACCCTGAGCATCTCTGAATTCATAGAGAATAGGCAAAATGGCATCGTCATCCTGCGCTTCAACAATCGTATAGCGGTCAATAAATTCACCAAATATTTCGGCAGTGCGCTTCTTCTTGCCCATAATGATCGGCGTGCCAGTAAAACCTATTTTGGCAGCGTTGGGCATGGCAGCCATTAAGTTGGCGTGAAGTGTTTTTGCGTGCGAGCGATGAGCCTCATCAGCAATCACCAAAATCTCATTCGAGGTATTCAGATTGTCGAATGTAACCGAAGCATCTGTACCAGTATCCTCATTATCATCTTCATCACCACGATATTTCTGTACCATTGCAAAAACAATCGATGGTCCTTGCATCTGAAGATATTTGGGAAGGTCTTTGACTTTACCGACTACATAAAGAACATCACCCGTTAAATCAGCCGTCTCAGACAGTTGTTTCTGCAAATCTCTACGGTCTGTCACAAACACAATTTTAAAGCTGGCCAGTTTCGGGTGGCTACGCATACGGCGGATAAGGAAAACCATCGTCAAACTCTTACCAGAGCCTTGAGTGTGGAAAATAACGCCGCCACGGCGGTCAAACTCACCATCCTCAGACTTTGTCTTGCCGTTTTCCAAACGCTCCATCGCTTTTACAACAGCGCGGTACTGCTGGTAACGAGGAGCGATTTTAATGGTTCTGCCGTCAACCGTCATAAATAGCGTGAAGTGACGGATAATATCGAGAAGACGTTCAGGCTTTAATACACCCTCGATCATGACTTGTTGGGCTGCAGGCTTGCTACGCTCATAACGGCCAGCCAAATCACTCAACAGTGTCGGGTAGCAATCTTTCCATGGCAGGTAATGTTCAAACTGCCCGCCTGGGGTACACATGCGGGCGTCGTCAAAGTCTGTCGCAATCATCAACTGCGTATAATAAAACAGCTTCTCATTACCTTCGTCAGCATCTACCCAATGGCGCTGGTTGGAATAACGAAGGAGCTGGTTAATACCTTCTTCAATCGGGTTCGTGGTCGCGGGGCTTTTCGCTTCAATAACCACCAATGGAATGCCATTCACGAATAAAACTACATCGGGTAGAATATAGCCATGCTGCTGGCCGACTGGTTCATCCACACGGTACTGGTTAATAACCAGAAATTCGTTATTAGCAGGGTTGTTCCAATCAATATATTGAATGCGACGGTTTTTACCCTGATCCCACCCATCAACACCGTCAACAACTGTGCCTTCTAAAATTAGGCGGGTGGCGGCTTGGTTGCGCTCCATCAGGCTTTGCCCGCTGGCTGAGCGCAGACCATCAATATCCTTTACTGCCTGATTAATACGCCCCGCATCCAGCCATTCTTTCCCTTGTGGGTTTTTATTGATGCGTTTTAGTGCCGTTTGCAACCGTTCTTTCAAAAGGACTTCGCGGAAACTATCACGGCCTTGCCCGTCAAAGCTCTTGCGTGAGCCTTCTATAAATTCCCACTTGGCTTCAGAGAAATCAGCCTGCACCAATAATTGATCAATCAGCGGTTTTTCAACCTCTGTCCATTCATTGTGTTCCAGAAGTGTGCGTTCAACAGCCATGCTTAATCATCCTTCCCGAATAGATAACCAGCCAAAGCCCCCAAAATCACACCTGCGCTGGGGTCAAGTTTGTCAAAATAAGACAGAACAACAACAGCGGCGATCAGAACGAAAAAACAAACTCCAAGAAAGATACGGTGATACATGGCGTTCTTGGCCATTTTATCCATCGCCGGTGTCAGAAGAGATTTGATATCCTCCATGGCTTCTTTATTTTGAAGAATATCCGCCATCGGGTTATGGCGTGGGCGGTTGTAATGAGCATTCAAAAGCTCTTTCCAAGCCTCAATGGTTTTCGGGTCAGACGCACCAGAGAGTAATTTGGCTACGGCAACATCAACCACCGTTGGCTGTTCCATTTCTGCCGGTATTACATCCTGCGCTTTATCATTGGCTTTTTTATCGCTCATGCCGCTTCCCTTTGATTTTTTGATATTCTCTTTTTCCCAGTCAGCAAATCTTGCATCAGACCTGCTTTTAATTTTTTAAGTTTGGTGAGTTCATTTTCATTAAGAACTTGCTGTTTTGTAAAAGACGCAATTTTCTGATTAATTCTAATTTGCTCTTCTATAGAAGGTTTCAAGAAGTTGAATTTTACTAGGTCTTTTATTGGCAGTTGAGGTTGAGCAGAACCTGACCCGGATCGTTGATTTTCTTGTTTAAAAATAAACGAGCCAAATGAGTTAAAGAAAAACTCTGTGTTTAAATCAGGCTCTTCGTTTCTTAAAATAACCATTCCTGAATTAATTCGTATATGCTCGTAAGGTATTTCAGTAGTGTAAAAAGCAAAATTACCAACTGTACCACGTGTAGTGAGAACAACATCGTTTCTGGAAACCTTACCTTTTCTTAATTTACTATCCTTTTCCTTTGTTATGAAATCAGTCCTCTCAAATTTAAAACCTCTTTTCGTTACATTTGTTGCACTTAAAAAGAGACAATATCCATTTGATAAGAACTCATGAGCGCTGGGGTAATGCTCTCCACGGTCGCCATCAATAATTAAAATATTTGATTCATCCAGCTCTTTTACCGCCCATTCCTTAGGAATAAACCCAAGGGGGGATTGTTTATAAAGGTCTGGAGCATCTGCATAGGTTGGGCGGAGTTTTCCGTTAGCATCAACACCACGGGTGAGAAGGTCTTGGAGCAAGCCATCCTTGATTTTATCTTGCTTATCCAGCATCGCCTGCGTTGCGGCAATCGCTTCATCCACCGTGTCTAAAACCTCAGCAATGGCTTTTTGTTCTTTTTCATCTGATGGTATATGTAAGGTGTGGTCTGTTAGTTCACCTCTCTTAATATGGTGCATAGTGCTGCCGTGCGCACGTTTAGTCATTTCCTCTACAGAGTTTCTGAGGGCATGAAAGAAGAAGCGCTTATTAAGGCGATTGCTTGGGATAACTTTAAAAAGGTGTTGGTTTAACCAGCCATCTCTTTTATCCCATTCAACAACTGCTAGTGTACCGCTCCAAGAAAATATGAGATCACCCAATGTAATTTTATATTTATCAGGCAATGGAGAATTGTAGAAATTATCAAATCCAGAAGTGCCCGTAATTTGAGCAATTCGAATAATCGGAAGGCCTCTAGTTCCCCAGTCACTTGGCTTAAAGGCATAGCCATTTATATAATCAGCCATCGCAGCTAGATTTGTTTCTTCCCAATCACGCCACATAGCCAAGCTCCTTCATGAAACCAGCCAGCTTGTCATTGGCGGCTTGTTTGCGCTCGGCGATGGATGCGTAAGTGTCTTGATATTTATCCCACCGATTTTCAAAGGCGGCGATCACGCTTTGGCGTTGGGCATAGAGAGCTTTGCTGAGTTGTGTATCCAGTCCGCTATAGAATAGTCCCAGATAAAGGGCTTCGGCTTCCAATTCGCCAAGGGCGTAGATTTTCTCCTCCAATTTATCAAGCAGGCCTTTTTCAATTGCCTTGGCATCTTTTTTGACCTTGGCGATGGCTTTCTTGGTTTTTTCAAACGGGGCAAGTAGCTCTTCCAGCTCATCTTTACGTGCATTCAGGTCGGCGCTGGTTTTATTGTCTTTCAGCTTGGCTTTAACCTTTTTCAGGGCTTCTTCCAGATACTTGCTATAGGCCTGATCTTCCTCATCAGGTTCCCAGTCTTCTTCTGGCCCTGCATCAAAATCAGCCTTTTCAGATTCCAGTTCCGCCAGCTTATTTTCCAACTGGGCGAGTTTTTCTAAGTCATCCGGTAGTAAGGCCTGCACCAAACGCTCTTCTTTTAGATCAACTTTAATCTTGGAGCCTTTTTCCTGACTGTCCTCAATCGCAGCTTTTAAAGCTTCCAGCCAAGCCGTCACCAAATAACGTGCCGCCATTTCTGGCGCTGGGATTGTCCGCACATCGTTATCAGGGTCTGGTTTATTGCTGGCGAGTAGGATTTTGAAGTCATTGGCGTGTTCTTCCCACCAGCTGACGAAAATACCGTCCAGCTTATATTCATCAAATACGCCAAGCGTCAGAAGACCATCGTTGAAACTATGGAGCAATTCTTTATGCAATTCCATCAGGCGCGGTTCTTGCGGAAGGTCGGCAATACGGTTTTTAGCGATATTCCACCAATTGGAAAGTTGCTCCCTTAATTTGCGTTCCTGTTCCGCAACGCCAGCATCATTTTCAATGATGTCTTTGAGCTGTGACTTGCTGTTGAAGCTGTCTGGGAAAGCCACATATCCTTCTTTCATAAAGCGTACATATTCCTGAACATTCAGCCCATGTGCGGAGAACAGAGCTTCTTTTTCTGCAATCTCTGCCTCTGGGATGCCGCCTGTCAAATGGGCATGAACGTCTTGGCGCTCAGGCGCTGGGGCATTATCAACATAACGGCGGATATTCAGGTTAAAATCATTCTTTGTAATTTCCTCTAAATCCACTACGCGGGAGTAGTTTGGAATGGTGCGCCACTGTTCAAACGTTGCCGCAATCTTGTCGACATGCTCGGGCAGAAGGTAGTTTTGCGCGCGACCTTCATAATATTCGCGGTCTGCATTGATGAACAAAATCTTGCCACGGCGATCCGCTGGTTTCGCATCACTGCTTTGACGCATAACAATCAGGCAGGCAGGAATTGGTGTGCCATAGAACAAGTTAGGCGGAAGGCCAATAACGGCTTCAACTAAATCATCTTGGACGAAACCTTTACGGATATCACGCTCAGCACTGCCACGGAACAAAACCCCGTGTGGCATAACCGAAACCAGAAGTCCCGTTGGGTTGAGGACTGACCACATATGTTGAATAAACATTAGGTCGGCCTTTTTACCATCGGTCGGTGTGTAGCCGTAATGGAAGCGCTCCTTGTGTTCCATGCCTTCCGTATCATAGTTCTGAGAAAATGGCGGGTTGGCCATCACGCGGTCAAAGCGCATCAGCTCACCACCAGTTTTATGGCGTGGCTCTCCGAGTGTGTCACCGTGACGAATGCCATTGGGTTGCACGCCGTGCAGGAGCATATTCATCTTACAAATCGCCCAGACTCCGCCGTCATTCTCTTGACCGTTGAGGGATAGGTTTTCTTTATCACCACCGTGCATTTCCACCCAGTCACGGGCTTGGATCAACATACCGCCAGACCCAACGGTGGGGTCGTATAAAGACATGCCTGGCTGTGGATTGGTCAGGCGGGTAATCAGCTTTACAACATCACGAGGGGTATAGAATTGCCCGCCACGCTTTCCTGAGTTATCCGCAAAATATTTGATCATAAACTCATAGGCCGCACCCAACAGATCAGGGAATTGGAAGTCTTTATCCAGTAGACGGTGGCCATTGAAGTGGTCAATCAACTTGCGTAGATCTTTATCTGGCATGGTCGTTTCGCCGATTTTACGCTCAAAGTCGATATGCTCCAGTACGCCATCCAGTGAAGCATTCCCTTGTTCAAGCTCAGCCAAAGCTTCGTTCAGCTTCTCTCCAAGGCCTTTCGCTGGCCATTTTTCGATAGGTCCGAGATGGATATCGTTATCTTTGTCAAAATAACCCCAGTCTTTAAAACTGTCTTGTGCGCCATCAATTTTTGAAGTTTTTTCTGGGTAGCTCCAACGTGCCGGCTTAGGTACAAAACCTTTGGGATAGTTTGCCGGCGCTTCAGCTCGTTCAAGGGCTTGCTCTAATGAACGGCCACGATTTAGCTGTTCACCTACGATTTGGTCAAACTGTTCATTAAAAATATCGGACATCCGTTTCAGGAAAAGCATCCCGAAAATGTACTCCTTATATTCTGATGCATCCATCTTGCCGCGCAAAATATCTGCGGCTTTCATAAGATGTCTTTCAAGTTGCCCGAGTGTTAGTTTTGCCATGTATCTACCTAAATCCAGTTCTGTTGTTATTCTGATGACTGGATGGTAATCCGTTCTTTTCATGCGTTTCTCCTTTTTTCAGGAGTAACGCTTCAATTTTGAACACTATCCAGTTCATTCGAGCCAGTTGGCTCTTATTCTTTACCTTTGTCGCCCTTTGCCTCTTGTTCTGCTATCCATTTATCAATTTGGCTTTTTCTAAAACGCCAGCTACCACCAACTTTAAAAGCCGGAAGCTTGCCATCGAGCGTTAACCGATACGCCGTTTTTTCGTTTAATTTGAGGTATTCTGAAACCTCTTTGATCGTCATTATGTCGTTATCCATTGGATTCCACGTCAGTTTATAAAAATGATTAACTGAGAAAATAATAGAAAAATTGAGAATTTACAAGTAATCTTAATCTTGAAGGGAATTTTTTGGAGTCGTCATGTCAGAATACAAGCTAACGCAGAACATCATTGCTCTGTCCAACAGCAAGGTTTGGGACAGTGCCAAGCTAGAATGGAGGCTCATTGAGGTCTATGAAGCTGATGAGCCAGAGACTTGTTTATGTGGCCATTTCCCCATTATAGAGGTTTGTGTCCTCGGGAATGTTTATAATCATCAGCATGCTACTGTAGGTAATTGTTGTGTTAAGAAATTTATCGGATTGCCTTCCGATAAGATTTTCCAATCAGTAAAAAGGGTTAGGAAAGATAATACAAAGGCTCTAAATGCCGAGGCTCTGAAGCATGCCCATGATAAAGGCTGGATCAATGACTGGGAGTATAATTTTGGCATTGATACAATGAGAAAAAGAAAGCTAAGCGATAAGCAAATTCAAACCAGAATAAAGATTAATGAAAAAATGATGTTTAATATGAAAAAATTGTCGTCAAAGGGTGTTTAATGTTAATAGATTATCCTCCAGCTGATAGAAAAAAACCTGCATCACAAGGGGAGATTTTACTGTTTACGATGATGGGGCAGGCTATGCTGAACATTCAGGTTCTCGAAGAATGTTTGGGCGCATCTATTACGATTAAGTTGGATGTTGGGCATCCTCGAAAAATATCAAAGGCCGAAGCAGACGAAAAACTTAAGCATCGCCTTCGTAAGTACACCCTAGGCGGTGCAATCAAGGAAGCATCAAAGAATAATTTATACTCAGATGAGATCCAGTCAGCGCTGGGAGATTTCTTGAAGGAGCGGAATTGGTTCACGCATAGAATCGTAGATGATGTTTATACTCCTTCTAAATGGGATATGTTGTTTGTACGGATTAAGTCTATNGCAAGCGAGGCACACAGAATTCAACGTGCCATTGAAGATGATTTGATAAGCTACTCTGAAAGTAATGGCTTGGATATGTCGAGTGTTCGCGCGGCTATAAAACAATGGGAGTCAAAATCAGGTCAGGTGCATTCCTAATCATTTAGAGTATTAGTTTCGGTGTAACGCATACACAAAATTCACATACATAGATACATATAGTAAAGCAGTAAGCCAAAGAATAGGCTGAAATTCATTATAAAACATTAGATACAAATACAAAAAAGCGTCTCAATGCTGGGGCGCTTTTTGTTTATTTTAGTCGCTCTAAGGGTACTAATACTACCTAAATCCGGTTCATTTTAAACAAAATCAATTTTTTTCACATTCCATCGTTTTTTTGCGCGTAAAACCCGTACCAAAAAAATAACGACAAAAAATTGCAATTTGCGTCGTCGTTTTTGGCACGAAACGGATACCGGTATGAAGAGGGAAAATATTTGTTACGCCTTCGTCAAATGGGTTCGCGGTTTTGTACCAGAGAAACAGGCGAAGTTTTTCGTCGCTTTTGGGAAATGTCGCAGACCTATGAATTAGGAGCAAAAATGAAAGGAAAGAATGAAAATGAAAACTAAGAAAAAAGAGAGCAGAAACAAGTTGATAAGTGATCAGAATGAAGCGTGTATGCCTGCAGGAGGTAACACCATGAATGAAGAAAATACGTGGCAATTTTTGTCACAATTACTGGATGATACAAAGCCTGCGAATATGGATTTGTATCTGGTTAAACAATATGCGCGGCTGCGCCTTTGCGATTTCAGTTTGTTGAAATTGGAATATAAGCATGTGTTTAAAACCACTTGTCCGCAAGAGCGCTACCGCGAGGATATTATCAGCTTGCTGATGGAGCATTATATTAAAGGCGACCTTAGTAATGCGCTGGGGGCTTCATCGCAGGGTGCAACAACTCAATTTTCTGATGGTACTGTTTTAAAGAAAACATACAAAGGCCAAGAGCATATTGTTAAGTGCGCTGGCGGTGCGTTTTTATATAAAGACAGTCATTTCAAAAGCCTGACGGAAGTTGCACGCTATATTACGAACACGAATTGTTCTGGTCCGCGTTTCTTTGCATCGAACACCACCATTAGTAATGGAGGTGCAGATGAGTAAGAAAACAACCAAATTCAACATCGCGCAATGGCTTGAATTTATAAATGGCATGAGCGGCATACATGAAGACGCGCAGGATGAAGATGATCTGCATTTGATCAAACAATATGCCAGATTAAAACTATCTAGCCAGGTACAGCTATATCGCGAATACCGAGTAGCCTTTAGCAAAAAATGTCCGATGGGGCTGAGTTCTGATCAAATCATCGCAAAATTGATGGAGAAGTATCACAAGGATTTGCAAACCCCAATCAATCCTGAAACGCATTTGCCGCGCCATAAACATCCGATAGATTTTAACGAAGATGTTTTGAGAAATAGATCCCGCGGTGAATTGGTGCGACTTGTCCCCGGCACAGTGATTGAACGTGTTTATCAGCGCAACACCTATGTCGTATATTGCCGCAAAGGTTATTACGAATATAGCGGCAAGATGTATCACAGCCTGAGTAAAATCGCACGTGAGATTACCGGCACATATTGTTCAGGGCCAGTGTTCTTTAGCACGAAAGCGAGGATGTATATGCTCAATTCCGTTGAGCTTCCAAAGCATAAAATGGAAGAAGTGAGAGACTGAAGCGCGGGATATTTTTTTGTTTTGAGATGTCTCAAAAATCAGTATGGGTGGTGGTGTGAAAAAACAAACGTTCGGCGTCAAAATCGTCACCCATACACAACCAACTTCCCGCCTTCAGCGCGGTTTTTACGAATATAGATGTTTCTTGTAATAGTTTGCGCTTTACGTGTTCCTGAAGACATTCTATCTGAAATGCTCGAGTATATTAGCGGTGTCCATGAAACAGAGAAAAAGTATCACCATGACACCATTAAAGAGCTTAATAGCGAAATGGAGCTAATAAACACTCGGACGGATAAGCTAACTGATCTACTGCTAAACGATTTGATTACAAAAGAAGTGTATGACCGCAAACTCCTACAGCTTCAAACGAGACGTAAAGAAATAACAGTTAAGCAACAAGAGCACCAAGAGGGTAACGAAGAGTTTAAAATAGCGCTTAGCACCTTGCTTACACTTGCGTCCAAAGCTTCTGGTCTATTTGAAAGTTCGAAAACCCCACTTAAGCGTACATTAGTCACCTTTGTATCCCGTCAGCACAAGTTGGACAGATAGTGCACCATTGCTAAGGTGATGTTTTTGGCTTATCGAAGACGACGAAGGAGTCGAAGATGAGCAAAAAACAAAGTTCAAAAACCCACAAGGCAGAAGCGGATAAAGTTGTCCGTAATATCAAGCGGCAGGCTCGCCGCAAATTCAACAGCGAGGAAAAGATACGCATTGTTCTGGCTGGATTACGCGGCGAGGAAAGTATCGCCGAGTTGTGTCGCCAAGAAGGTATTCACCAAAATCTTTACTATCGCTGGAGCCGTGAGTTCATGGAAGCTGGTAAAAAGCGCCTTGACGGCGATACGCAGAGAGAGGCGAGCTCCAGTGAAGTTAAGGAGCTTCGCAAAGAGAACTCCCATCTCAAGGAGGCTTTGGCCGAAGAGATATTAGAGCACCGTTTGCTTAAAAAAAGCGAGATTCTGGGTGGGGAGGACGTTATATGAGATATTCAGCCGCTTCAAAATTCGAGATTATCCGCACTATAGAGGAAAGCGCTTTAGGCATCCGCCGCACTTGTGATCAGCTTGGCATCTCGCGCTCGACCTTTTACAACTGGTATGGCCGCTACCTGTCTGGCGGTTATAATGCTCTTGAAGATCAAAAGCCGTGTCCAACTTTAGTCTGGAACAAAGTGCCGAGCACCAAGCGTAAGGCTCTTGTTGAACTGGCACTGGATGAGCCGGAGTTATCGCCGCGAGAACTTGCCATTCGCTTCACGGAAAGCGAAGGCTACTTTGTGTCCGAGGCCACGACTTACCGCATTTTGAAAGATCACGATCTCCTGACCTCTCCGGCGTGGATTGTTATGAAAGCCAAAGATAAGTTCGATCAACCAACAACGGCGATCAATCAGCTCTGGCAGACGGATTTTACCTATCTGAAAGTAACTGGCTGGGGCTGGTATTATCTCTCGACCGTGATTGATGATTACAGCCGTTATATTGTGAGCTGGCGGCTCTGCACCGGCATGGCTGCTTCTGATGTTGCTGCAACGCTCAAGGACGCGCTGAAAGCCGCCGGATTAACCCGCAAAAACCGGCCGCGGCTCTTAAGCGATAATGGACCGTGCTATATCAGCGGCGAGCTCAAAGGATGGCTAGAAGATCATGGCATGACCCACACCCGCGGCAAGCCGTATCATCCAATGACCCAAGGCAAGATCGAGCGTTGGCATCGCACGATGAAGGATAAGATATTACTGGAGCATTATTACATGCCAAGCGAACTGGAAGCCCGTATTGAGGAATTTATCAACCACTACAACACAAGGAGATACCATGAAAGCTTGAACAATCTAACGCCGGAAGATGTGTGGCTGGGACGGGGTGAAAACATCCTTGAGCAACGGCGCATAATTAAGGCAAAAACTATGACTTTAAGAAAACAATTGTACTGGCAGCAAAAAGCAGCCTAAACTTAAACTAAGGAGCCAGAAGCACACCTTATATTTTTACGCCCTGTGTCCAAAATACTCTGACGACATACACAGAATACGGAATTATGGAAACACCTTGGTTAACAGTATAAGATTTCAAAAATTTTGCAATAAAATGGAAAATAAACGAATAAATGCCGGTATTTTACTTCTCACTACTTGCGGGATCCTTTCTTACTGCACCCAAATAGAAAAACGCTATGATTATGAGCTGATAACAATTACTCAAAATGGACTGGAAATATCCGTCGCTATAGAGCCACACAGTGAATCACAAGTCCGTGATTATCCAANTATTGTAGAATACAAGAATCCTTATTGTGTAAAGTTTTGGGTGAATAGCAATGATGTATTGTCTGACTCAGTTACACTTAGAATTGATAAACTGAAAATAGCTTCTGAAACAATAGAAATGAACGAATTGAAACACGTAAAGCCTAAAGCATATTCAAACAAAAATGGCTACTATATTAGAAACACCGTATGCAATATTGACCCTATAAAATATGAGGCTGCAGTATTTCATGGATCTATTAGTTACGAAGATAACCACATACCAGTAGAGGTTAAGATTGAAACAAATTACCGTTTATGGCTAGACCCATTGTATTTGTTTGACAAGTTGTCAGTGTAAGTCATAAACAAAATCTAGTAATTTCCATAATATACATTATCAAACTAGCATAAAACTTATCTATTATAAAAAGCATAAATCCCTAGCACATCACTTTACACTTACTATGAGGAATTTTATACAGATAGTAATGTTTGATAAAACTAAACAAAAAGAATCTGGAAATATTCTCTTTATAATATTAATAGCTGTGGCGCTGTTTGCAGCCTTGTCCTATGCTGTGACCTCAACAACGCGTGGTGGCAATTCAAATGTCGATAATGAAAAGTCAGCTTTGCAAGCATCTGAATTAGAGCAATATGTAACAGCCTTACATGGTGCTATACAACGTATGACGATACTTAAGGGCTGCCTTGATACCGAAATTAGTTTTGAACGCTCCCCTTTTGATGGTACGGATTCTGACTATGTTAATGTAAATAGTCCTGCAGATTTTTCATGCCATATATTTCACGTGAATGGAGGAGGTGTTTCTCCTCGTGAGTTTGATTTCGCAGAGACTGTAGTTTTCTCAGGAAGGAACTATGTTCCTGGACATGGGGTAAGTGACAACGCTTCTAGCGATTCTAATGAGTTAATGATCTTAATGCGTAATGTCAGCCTATCAGTCTGTCGAGCATTGAATAAAGCTAATAGCATTGGTTCTGATCCATATGACCCATTAGATATTTCCTTTGGTAATGCGAGCTCTACTAAGTTTATTGGTAGTTTTGGAGGAGCAGCAAGCTATTTTAATTCTCCATTAGTTATTGAGCCTTATTCGGCCTGTATTGATCCAAATACAGTGAATGGGATTGATCGTAATGGTGAAAATTGGTTTTATAGTATTATACACGTACGGTAGTTAACTCTGTGTACGTATTCTCTACAATATCCGCCATATCTGTCTATTGTTAGCCCACCTTCTATTCTTATAAGGCAATATAAATGATAGAAATATTAGGAAAATAAAATATCAACTAAAGTTGTATAAAAAATTTATAAATTAAAAAATTAATAAAATCTTAGTGAAGAATCATATACTATTGTAAGTGGTATAGTGTTTGAGTTATTTGTAATGGAAATGGTATGGGGCTTATTTCGTCTATAAATAAAAGATTAAATTCTGAGAATGGCTTTAGCTTGATAGAACTAGCTATATGGCTTGTCATTATCGGTATATTCACGGCTGCAGCAATTCAAATCCATCAATTATACTTAAGGCATAATATTACTATGCATAACGAAGGTAAGTTAAACGTAATTGAGAATGCAATTCTTGATTTTATTCAAGCTAACGCAAGTTATCCCTACCCTGCTGATTTAACAACAACTGAAACAGATGCGGATGCAGGAAAAGAAATTACTGGTTTTATACCAGATTGTACTGCTTGGCCTGCGCCTGAGGGTGTGTGTAGTACAGCGACGATTGCCTACCCTAATAGATATGACCTATCAATCACTGTCGCCGATAAAGTTGTATTCGGAGCTGTTCCCTATGAGGCGTTAGGCTTAACACCAGAAGATTCTTATGACTATTGGGGCAATAAAATACTATATGCAGTAACAGAAAGCCGAGCTATCGATTATCCGACTGGCTATAGCGGCATAACTATTCGAGGTTTTGATGCAACTAATACATTGGGTGATATAACAAATCCTGCGAGTAAAGAAGGATTAGCCGATATGGTGCTTATATCGTATGGTAATAATGCAGCGGGTGCATATACTTCGCAAGGAGCTCCTAGCTTTAATGCATGTCTATTGGGCGCAGCAGTTGAAGGTGAGAACTGTGATTTTGATGATGTTTTCATAGCTAGGGAAAGAGAAGTTGCATATGGAGGCGGTAGCGCTAGTGATAAAAATGACGCAACCTATTTCGATGATTATGTTGATTTTATAATTGATGTAAGTCAGGAGTGGTGGGCGCCGAATATGGTTAATGCTAACTATACTTCAAATATGAGTGAAGTTATTGGCATTGGCACATCTCTTCCCACTAAAAGGTTAGAAGTCGTAGGTGATATAGGTGTAAGCGATGACTTGATTTCGCCTCAAGTCTGTGATGAGACCACATTTAATTGTATCACTCCAGAATTATTGCAAAACGATCCAGCTTTAGACTGCGATACTTATGGTGTCAGTGCAAATAGAGCCGTGATGGATGTGGGGGATTTGAAATTCAGGTGTAATACGGCTATTGATTTAACAGATTCACCCATTGATGTGAATGGAGTTATTTTCACTTTTCCATCGACAATTATAAACCATATCGAGTGCACTGGGGGGCTATTTATTAACGGTTATGTTAATGGGATGCCAAACTGTATATAACCATAGAAAGAATATATTGAGGATAAATAGGGAGAAAAACATGTTCAAACGCGGAAATCAGGGATTTTCCCTCATAGAGATTTGTGTATCGTTAGTCGTAATAGGCTCATTGGTCGCGGCAGGGGCATATAGCTACCAGATGTACAAAAGATCTAAGCTGGTTAAAGAGACACAAGATGCGGTTACTGAGGCACATTCTGCAATAGATAACTTTAGAACATTATTCGGCCGTTATCCGTGCCCAGCTCGCATAGACCGTGTTCCAGGTGACGCGGATTATGGTTTTGAAGATTATGATGCTGCAACGGGGACCTGTAACGTGAGTGCGGGTATAACTGTAGCTAACAGCGCTAACACAGACCCTGCTCTTACTGATAAGCGGATTTATATTGGAACACTTCCATTTAGGCAGTTAAATATCGCCGATATTTATGTTCACGATGGTTATAATAACCGCATTGCTTATGCTGTATCTGGTATGATGGTAGATGCTAACACTTACGAAGATAATTTAGGTGCAATAACAATTGAAGACCGTAATAACAGCAATTTATTGAGGCTCCCGCACACCGCACATTTTGTTGTCTATAGCTCTGGTGAAGATTCTCAAGGCGCCGTCTCAAAATTAGGCGGAGCCATCGGGGCTTGCCCAAACCCTGCTACAGAAGTGCAAGGGCATAACTGTAACGGCGATGAAAAATTTGTCTATGCAACAACTCAAAATGGATATGATGATGTTTTGCGATATACAAGTGCGGATCGGGTTGATCAATGGCAAATAGCAGAAAATGATACGACTAACATTCATCTAAGACGATCATCTGGTTTAGTCGCTGGATTATCAGCATCGGGTACCCCAGATACGTCAGTTGTTATGGATGTTAAGTCTATCCCTAATTACGAAGGACGCATTAATGCCGCGGCTAGTGCGACAAATACTGATGAAGGTAACATATATGTAGATCGTGTTTGTAATGCCGATAAGTCAAAATGCTTTAAACCGAGTTACATAGGTGGAAAGCGTGCAGATGGTCAAGGCGTAGAATGTCCAGCAGGCCAATATTTAACAAAATTTGTAGATGGGGAAACAGGAACAATTGGTTGTACTGATACAGTAGAGCTTCGATGTCCTGCCGGAGCGCTCATGAAAGGCATTGACCCCGCTACAGGAGCCATGAGATGCGAGCTATCACCGGGGTCTGCATGTCCTGCGCAAGCTATCCCTGGTACTTGCGGTGATACAAGAACTGTTATTTCAGACACCTATGCTGATCCGGATAATGATGGTAACTTTAATTGGTATGGTTTCGCATATACGGGAAAATGTCATAAATTTAACCCTGGTACATTCAGTACTGCAGTAGTTTCAGCTTTGAATGCTGCAGTGGATATGTCCGAAGTTAATACGATTATTGATGGTATTAATGCTGATGTAAATGCACGAGGCGCTTATGGTGATTGTGGATCGACATCTGCTGATGCACTAGTCCGCGATACTTTTGAGTGTCGTACAGACGGAACTTGGGATACGACACCAATTCAAAGTATTGAACGTGGCAATGTTGAGACCGATATGTCTAGTTTCAATCCTGTCATTTCATCTAATAGCTCATATGTATTATCTCCTAACGAAGTGACACATATTCCTTGGACTGCTTATGATCCAAATAACCCTATGGCCATTAATAACCTAAATAAACAGACAGGCGCTAACGGTACTGACCATGACTGTTTCTGCCGCGAAGATTATATTGTTCAAACTAAAGCTTGTGGTAATTCGTTAGGTGGATTTAAATTTAGAGTTATGCACCACCCATGTCCTCAAACAAGTCACTACACGCTTAAACAGGTTTATCCAAACTCAGGCTGGGATGATAGCCAATGTACGTGTTCTCCACATAGTGGTACGGAAACACAAGCATGTCGCCATTATTTTGGTATACCGCAAAACTCTGTTAGTGGAAATGTATCAAAGCCTTACAATGTAACATGTAATGGTAACAACCCTACTAAGACATATGGTACAGTTGATACATCAAATTGTGTTTGCCCTTCCCAAACAACGCCTATTATGTCACAAGATGCGTGCCCTGCTGGTACGACGAATACATTTGTTTATAATGGTATTACGTATACAGGTGTGAAGGAGTTATATCAACAGAATTGGATTTGCCCTACAGGTATAGGCGGTAATGTAGCAAGCGCTGCTGACAAGGGGTATTATGATACTATTACGAGCGTTCATACTGAACCATGTACCTGTGATGCAACAATTCCTCCTAAAGTAGAAAGTGAAAACTGTGCTGCTGGTGAATCTGGGCAGAAAATCTATCATATACCATGGGACTGTAATTTGGGTACAACGGGTGGATACCCACCAAGAGATCCATCTCATCTTGTGTCTGATACATGTTCACAATGTAGATGGCATGCAGATCCTATGAGTAAGCAACCAGGGACATCGAGTGTAGGTACACTGTATGAAAAAGGAAGTGCATGCCCATCATGTAGTGGCTTAAGTGCTGCATGTCACGAGACCGCCGGAGAAGATTCTTTTGATATTTGGACCTGCACTTGTTACGGTGCTCCACCTGTGACGAATTAAAAGGTTTGATATAGATGAAAGGTAATCGTTTGTTTTACATAGATGAATATAAAAAAAATACCGGTTTATCTTTGGTTGAACTTTCCATAGTGCTTATCGTTGTGGGGGTTATTATTGCTGCCACAATCCCCTCTTTGCGGGTGCATTATGAAAGTAAGAAGTATATGCAATCTATTGAAAACCTGGAAATGTCTAATAATGCTTTAAAGAGGTATTATGCACTTAACGGCCGTTATCCATGCCCGGCTGATCCGGCGATGCAGCCAAATGATCCTGATTACGGTGTGGAGAGGTGCCGACCCAACCCTTACGATACATCTCCATGCATTGGCGGGGGGGTTGAGTGTCAATTTCTTGGGGCGCGCGATGCGGATGCAGATGGCTTTTCTGATCGGATCGTTATAGGTGCGCTACCATATAAAACAATTATGGAAGGCTTAGCGAAAATGCCTTATAGTGCTAAATATGTGGTTGATGGATATGGGAAATTGCTTACATATGCTGTAACTGAAGAAATGACGCGTGGTGATTTATATAATATTTTGAATCCTGTGAGTGTCCAGCTTGGTGCTATTCCATTAAGAGATGAGAATGATAATACATTAGTATATCCTCCGGATTCAGCGCATTATGTTCTTGTTTCACATGGCAGAAACATGCGCGGTGCCTACACACCAGACGGTCAAAATACAGGGGATTGTGATATTTTGGCGACAAGCTTTCCTTATGCGCCCTTACCACCAGGCAATAATATTACGACTGGGGGGATACCATTAGAAAAAGAAAATTGTGATCGCGATGACGCCATTTTTGTTAAGGGCCTATATACATTAGTCGATGGCGATGATTATTTTGATGATTTAGTGTTTTTCAATACACAAGCAGCTAACGGTTTGTGGAGAAAAGCTCTTAATAGCCCGTTTGGAGAAACATATCTTTATAACACAAATTTTGGAAATATTGGTGTCGGTACAACGACGCCTGCTAATAAATTGGACGTTGATGGTGGCGATTTACGCGCTGAAGTAGCCACGCATGCTGAAGGTGGCTTTTGCGATGGTGCCACATCAGCGGGCTGTATGGATCCAGAAGCACTCGCGAGCTACCAGGGCATGGAAACAACCGATGGTGATGCTGAATGTCCTACAGGGAAAGTCGCGTATGGTATTGAGGATAATAAACTCATGTGTAAGGACTT
>NZAJ01000001.1 GCA_002687495.1 Micavibrio sp.
ATGCAAGTCAATTATGATTCTGCAATGGAATTTTGCGTGCTTATTCACAGGGTTTTGTCGAAGGCTTGCTTATAGATACTATGCACCATATTTCCCATGTAAACCTGCCGCAGGTTCATCAATACAGAGGAGGGCGGATCAGTTCTCCAAAACTCAGAAAGTCACTAGAACAGGCGCAAGATTTTTGCGGCCTAGAAGAAGACGTAAACAGATACGATCTTCTTTTACTGGTTAAACGCATCGGTAAGGCCGCAGGCTTTACAACGAAGATGATTAATCTTCTTGATTATTATATGGCGTTCACGCGTGATCTTGATTGGGAGGAGGGGAGTAGCCCGATTGTTTACCAATCACTTTCACGCACAGCGTTAGACTTGGGTGTGAGTGAACGCCAAATTCAAAAATTAGAGAAAGCCCTGTTCGAAGTAGGGGCTATCACTTGGAATGATAGCGGCAATCATCGCCGCTATGGTCAGCGTTGCCAAGAGACGGGTAGAATTAAATATGCCTACGGCGTTGATCTTACGCCTCTAGCGTATTTGAAGAGTGCGCTAGAGCGTAAGCTTGAAGAGAAGAAAGAGCATGATAACGCTTGGATGGAAACCAAACGTCAAATCTCATGGTATAGAGCGCAAATCCGCGCGGTGTTAGCCGAGCTGGAACTGATCGAGGAGATTGATCCGCCATATTACGAGCTGGAAGCCGCTTATAATGATATAGCAATCCAGATCAGAACAACAATGAGCCTAGAGAGAGTAGGGGAGCTGCTAGAAGAACATAAAGAGCTTCACAGCCTCGTGGTAAGCGTTCTTGATGAATATGGTTCATGTGAAGAGCAAAGCACGGAAGCAAATAATGCCCCCATGGCATCAAAAGAAACAAAGAAAAGTTCATCCAAAAGCGACTCTTTGGGCACTCACTACAAATCTACCAATAAAAAACAATCTAATAAATTAGATACAAGTAAGACTGCGTCCAAAGGCTTTCAGGAAAGACGTAGTCGAAGTTCAGGAGATAAACCTCAAAGAACGGAGCAGGGGGTAAGCTCAGGAGTTCAAAAAGAGGAAAATTTAATCCTCAAAACGGGATTACAGCACATAACGCTTAAACAAGCGCTCAATGCTGCCAGTGATCGGTTTAAAGATCATATGCCGCTCGAGCCAAGGCCAATGAACTGGAATGATTTTGTGGAAGCAGCCTATAGCTTGAAGGGTAATTTACACATCTCACAAAATAGCTGGTCACATGCATGTGTGACGCTAGGGCGAACAGGCGCGGCAATTTGTCTGCTTTTGACGGATCAGGCCACCAATAGAGCCGATGATCCTGTCACAAAGCCAGCAGGGTATTTCAATGCCATGATAAACCGCGCCAAAACGGGCGAGCTGCACCTGCATAACTCGATATTCGGGATTTTGAAGAAAGAAGGAGAAAGTGTATGAGCAAACATAACGACCCCAAGTTGATCCCTGAGTTAATTTGCTCAGATTTCTCTACCAGCCTTTATTTCTACACTGAAACTCTAGGTTTTAGCGTGAAATATGATCGCCCAGAAGAAGGTTTTGCCATGCTCGAATTTCAAGGCGCAATGCTTATGATTGATGAGATAAGAGTAGAAGAGGGGAAACGCTCTTGGATTACAGCACCCCTTGAGAAACCATACGGGCGTGGGATCAACCTTCAGATAGAAGTTTCAGATATAAATCACCTATACGAGCGTTTAAAGGCTAAGGACATTCCATTATTCATGGACATAGAGGATAAAGAATATAACTGTGATGGAGCGGTTCTTGTGAGCAGGCAATTCATAGTACAAGACCCCGATGGATACCTACTGAGATTTTTTGAAGAGCTATAGTTAATTTCCGTAAGTAAAGAATTAAGGAATGAAGACTAAACTAGAGGTTAGAGACGTTAACAGCGCACTTATGCAAACTTCGTTTGCGTGCTTGTTTGCGGCACGGGCGGAGACACTAAAAATCGCCTGTTTAACACTAGGAAAGGCTTGCACCTTTGGCGATTTATCATTGTTCCTTGAAGGTATTTTCACGAAGCAAAGGCCACTCCGCAGTCGCGGCGGCGGCGTATCGTTCCGGCAGCCAGCTTTATGATGAGCGCAGCCAGAAGATACACCGCTATGAAAATCGCAGCGGGGTCGCTGAGACTTTCATTTTGCTTCCCGAAAACACCAGCTCTGAATTTCAGAGCCGTGCCTTTTTGTGGAATGCGGTAGAGGAGGCCGAGAAACGCAAAAACTCTTGTGTGGCAAGAGAGCTTATTCTGGCTCTACCGCATGAGTTATCCGATAAAGAGCGGAGCGATTTAACGCGTGATATGGCTCTTTATCTCATGGAACGCTACCGCGTGGCGGTTGATAGTGCGATCCATGCTCCTGTAGAGGGAGATGGTCACGATAGCCGTAACTATCACGCCCATATTCTCTTTAGTACAAGAGAATTGACCTCAACAGGGTTTGGCAAGAAAACCCGTATCCTTGATGACAAAGTCACAGGCAAAGAAGAAACGGAACTTATACGGGAGGTTTGGGAAACCCTTGCCAATGATGCGCTGAAACGCGCAGGGCATTCGGATGTGCAGATCGATCGGCGCTCACTGGAAGAGCAGGGGATCGATCGTATCCCTCAAACGCATATCGGTCCGAAAGCCAAAGCCGCTGATATTGAATCATCCTCAAAAGAGGATCGGGACGATGAGGATGAAGACAGCGGCAAAGAAGGTTCTTCTGAGGGCAAAGGAGCAGGTGGATCAGGTGACTCCATGCCGTTGAAGCTTTCAGAAGAGGTTATCACTGAAAGCGTAGAAGAACCCAAGAAGGACAAACTCGATAAAAGCGGCCTCGCTTCGAAGGGCGATTATGAATACGGCAAGAACGAGCCTTTAAATCGCGCCGAGTTTGTTGAAGAGATCAAGCGGATCAATCAGGAACGCGCCTCCTATGGTGAGAAGCCGCTCGATCAGCAAATCGCTGAGCTTGATCGTTTGATGGAAAAGCTGGACGTAAAAGTTCAGCACCTAGAAACGCTCAAAGAGCGCAGCTCACTGACAAGCGCTTTGAAGAAGTCCATCGATAAGCTGATTAAGTTTTCTGGCGAGGTTTTGCATTTGAGAGAGCAGGGGGCTGAGCAAAGCAAACTCTCTTCCGAAGAAAAGGCTAGAAAATCAGAGCGCCAGCTTAGCCGTTATGGTCGAAGCTATCGGGCAGGGCTGCATGAGCAGATCAAGGAGATGAAGGGCAACATCGAGTGCCTTAAAACCAAGCAGGAAGAATATACCCGCTATAAGAGCTTTGTTGAGAGCATCGAAAAACAGATAGACCAGCAACCGAATAGAGCTTTTGAGAAGGTAAAGGGCGAAAGCAAAACGCAGCATATCAGCAATGAAGAAAGCTCTATCAAGCTGGCTTTAAAAGCGGCTGTTATCAGAGAAAATCTACCCATAGATTCAAAGCAGAGTAGGGAGGTAACAGCTCCAAAATTAGAGAACGCTCTGAATCATAAAGAACAGCCGAAGTCCATAAAAACGCTAATCGATACGACCAATATCGAAACAAAAATACATATTGAAAACAATAAATTAAATGCATCTTCTGAATCTAAAATATCAATCAGGATTGGGGCGGAGGCTAAGGCGGTTAGTGAGAAATCGCGCTCTGTTTTTAACGCAGAAGCCGAGCTTGATCCGAAGGTAAAGAGCGACCCTAATCCACCTTATAAGCAGACGATTAAGAACTTCGATCCGATCAAAACGCATGCCGAACAACAGGCTAAATCTGAGCGCAAAAACTGGTTCACACCAGCTACAGAAAAGACCAAGCCTATGATGGATACAATCGCCAAGAAGATGGCTGAAATGAGAAAGGAACAGCCAGCCCCGAAAGAACCGAAGCGCCATGATCCGAACACTATGAAAGGGCAGTTTAATACTCGTTCTTCCGAGAAGTTTACGACCAACGAAGCCCATAGAGCCAAAACAAGGGCAGAAGCCGAAGCGAAGAGGGCGCAAGTGCCACCAGAGTACAGAGCAAAGCCATACGAGCAGGAAACGCCAAAAGAGCAGCCTAAGCAACGTGAAGATTTTACATCGAAGATGAAATCCTCATACGCCAAGGCGGAAAGTACGATCAAGAAGAAGTGGGAAGAGTTCAGGGGCGAGGCGAAATCACTGTCAGAGCCAGAGGCTAGGGAAGAAAAGCCAAGAGCTAAAATGTCTTCTGGTTTTAATCAGGCGAGCTCTGACGGTGTCAAAACTGAGCCGCCAAAAGAGCATTCTATTGATGAAAATTTAGAGTTATAAAATTATCAAGGTAGCTGTCGCTAATCTCACACTCCCATACAGTTAGTACTTTCCATCCTTGTTCTTGCAAAGCTTGAGTTGCTTTTTTATCGCGGTTTACGTTCTTGCCAATTTTTTCTTTCCAAAAAGCTGTATTGGTAGCAGGTAATTTTCCTTTTTTGCAGTTATGACCATGCCAAAAGCAGCCATGTATAAAGATCACGGTTTTATATTTTTTGAGAATTATATCTGGTTTTCCGGGTAAGTTTTTATCGTGAAGACGAAACCTAAAACCGTGTTTATGTAGGTGCGACCTCACTTTAATTTCAGGCTTTGTATTTTTATTCTTAACAGCCGCCATATTTCTAGAGCGTTGCTCTTTGCTTATACGGTCAGCCATATCAGATAAATCTGATTTGAAGATTTAAGTTTATATAGAGTTGGCCGTTATCTTCATATATTTCGCCGAATCCGTGGCGGGTTGAAGATGGAGTATCAAAACGGGTGTGGTTGAATAAGTATTCGCTGAATTGTGCAATATTGTAGATGTGATAGCAAAGTATGTCACCATCTTCTTTTACAACGATATATCCGCCGTCAGCTTTGAGAAAGCCGTCCCACATTGTTGCGGGAACCATGCCCAATGCAATGTTTAAAAGCAGATATTTCATTTTGAATTTTATGTCCTCGTAATCAAAATCGAGGTTTAAATTCTGTATGGCTGATGAGCTGGCTACAATTTCGGCAAGCCCTGCAATGGCGTTACCTTGCCCGCTAAAGAAGGTTAGAAGAAACTCAGATAAAATAAGAGGCATTAAGCTGTCATTTTTTCTTACGTTTTTTCTAAAAATCTCGTGAGGTAATTCGTCAAAAGATATTGTTGCACCAGTTTCGCTAATGGCAAGGAGCCGGTCCCGGATTTTGCTTCTGGTAGATATAGCGTTGATTGCTGCTATATCGCTCGTGAAGTTATCTATCTTGTAGCGGAAGTTTGTCGCTTGGGAAGCGTTTAAAAGCGTAGGCGCATTACCAATGTTTGATTTAATGCTAAACCCGACTTCACTGTCTCGTAGGGTGATACTGTCGTGTATGACGAGCTTTATATCTTCTTTTTTCCCGCTTTCCGCTTTGACCTTGTCGCAATGTAAAAGGGGCATAAGCTCCTCTGAGCTTTGAACCTCAAAAGATGCCCCTTTTGTATTTTTAATTTCTTTAAATAGCTTTTGAACCGAGGCTTTTATTTGCTCAGTAGGTACTTGCGCGATTTCCTCTTGGTTGTCTTGAAAAATTTGAATTATGTTTTGTTCTGATAAATCATAAATTTTGTTAACGCCGTTTTCTTTGCGTAAGACCTTTAGAATTGGGTAGAAAATATCTTCAATTCTTTGTAGGTCCTCGTCTGCGGCATAAACTTTTTTGTCAGCAAGAATTTTTACAAATGTATAAAATTCGCTCCATTCGCCTTTGTTAAATGAATTAGGCATAGGCTTGTATTTTTCCGGTTTTATTTATTTCTTCATCTAAAATTTTCATATGTTCTAAAATAGATTGGGCTGTAGCTTGCACTGCATTTACGGCTACACTATTACCGAGCTGTTTTAAGGCTTGAACTTCTGATACTGGAAATTCAAAGTTGTCGGGAAAGCCCATCATTTTCTTTCCTTCTTTGGGTGATAAACGCCTTTCTTTGCCATCTACCAAATAAGAATCCCAATTTCTTCTATCGTGCAGTCCTGAGCCACGTCCTCCGACACGAAGGGTATAGCCTATATCTTTAGAACATTTTCCACCCCATATATCGGACATGGTCATTTCTAGAGGTACAGCTTCTGGAAATTCAAAACCTGAAGGGTCTGGATAATAATCCTTATCAAACCCAACAATAAAAACTCTGGGCCTGTGTTGTGGTAATCCGTGTTCTGAGGCTTTAACTACCTTATAGTGAAAAGTGTAATTTAAATCTTTTTCTAGAATTTTCTTAATTGTAGCGAAAGTGCGTTCATTGTCGTGTTTTATTAAGTGGCGCACATTTTCTAAGAAAAATGCTTTGGGCCTCTTTTCTTTAATAATATCGCAAATTCTAAAAAACATATTGCCCCTTGCGTCTAGATTTTCACCAAAACCTCTTTTAAAGCCAGCTTGGCTAAATGGTTGGCAGGGAAAACCAGCACATAAAATATCAAAATCGGGTATTTGAGAATTTGCATCCGTTATTTTTAAAATATCATCGTTGAACAGGCCGTTTTTAAACAGTTCAGGTGAAATGTGCTTAAGGTTATGCTCGTATGTGGTTCGCGCATGTTTATCTATTTCGGAGGCAAACACACATTCAGCATTAAGACGGTGAAAAGCTATATGAAAGCCCCCGATGCCAGCGAATAAATCTATGAAACGAACTTTGTTAGACACGCGTAATCCTTATTTCTGGAAATTACGGTTATTATGCGTGCAGAGGGGGCATAAAATCAAGGTGAACAAGCGATGTATCTACATATAATTATATGTTCTCTAATAGAATTATGTTTAACTGGTGCTGGATATAGTCTGCAATCTATACTGCGATTACGTTTTTGTCTAGCCGGTATCACCATTCTCTACGTGGTCATTGGACTGCCACACTATTGCTTTGGAGGCTTCGGTTCCCTCAAAATGTGATCCGCAGTTTGAAAGTTACTTGTCCAAAATATAACGATCTTTTTTCTGCATCATTCATACCGGGTTTAACCGAAAGCTTTCGTCCCGGCTGGGACAAAACGTAATCTCATGCTTTCATTTACAAGACTACAAAACTTGTCTCTTACATCTTACGCATATACAGCCCTTTCTCCGGTTGCAGGGTTGAAGCAAAACAACTCGCCTGTTTGCAACATCTGGTGCATGATGACAGCCAGTTTTCGTGCAACAGCAATTCTTGCCTTTTTCATACCAGAGCGTTTGGCAATCCTCAGCCCCCATGCTTGAAGGGAAGAGGGCTTTTTCACGCGTGTGAGGATGGAATTGGCTGCCTCATAAAGCTGATGCCTGATAACCCTATCACCGCGCTTTGATATTCGGCCATTGTAGTCCATGTCGCCGGATTGCCTGCGTCTTGGCGTTAAACCAAAATACGCACCCACACTTTTTGATTGCTTGAACCTGTCAGCATCATAGACGGCCAGCACAAAGTTTGCGGCCGTCATTGGGCCAACACCTGGAATACTCATCAGGATACGGCATTTTTGGCAAGCGTAAGCGTGATCGAGAACCAGCTCATCCAGATCGTCTATTTTCTGCTTAATCATACGCAACATATCAAGCTGGATTTGAAGAGGAGGGGCAATGGCCGTGCCTTCATCAATGATTTCCTGAATGCGGTTTTCAAAACTGACGCCCGCAATACCTTTAATTAGAATGCCAAATGTTTTAAGCATGCCGCGGATCTGGTTGACAACATCGGTGCGCATGCTGACCAAGTTGCTCCGTGTCCGGAACAAAGCACGAGATTCATGGTTCCCGAAGCTCTTGATGGTGACTTCTTTATACCAGTTGCAGCGCATAATCTGGGCAATGCCGTGTGCGTCGTTTTTATCGGTTTTGTTCATCTGCAGGCGCAAAACACCGTGCGCATGGTAGGCATCAATGCAAATGGCCGGCAATCCCATATCTGTCAGGCCATGCCAGTGCCACGTTGAAAGATGACCGCTCTCAAGGCCTATTTTTACAGCTTCAGGAGCATGTCTTTTGACTGCTTCACCAATTCCTTCCGGTGTTGAGGGGCAGTTGCCTTCCCAGATTTTGTTTCCATCACGATCAACGACACAAATATGAGTCTCGTCTTGTGAAACATCTAAGCCTACATATTGATCCATTTTCTTATCTCCATTTATCATTTAACAGGTTGTTTAAACTGACAATATTCTATCCCGAAGGGGTAGTAATTGTCATACTTCGCACCTATTAAGCTAAATGTGATAATATAACTTATGAAAATTAAAGGAGTTTTAATCTAGCTTTTGCTATGAATTGTTGTCGAGCACTAAGTTTTTCTGCTTCTTCGAGCGCTGAGCCTAAAGGCATACCAAAAACATCATGGTGTCTTGGTGGTGGTTCATTTTTTTTAATTTCTAATGATGCAGAGGAATAATACTCTGTCTCAATATCAAAGCGACCTAACAGCGAGCGTTTTTGCGCCTTATAGTTTTCTACAACGTGATCTTTAGCCAACTTCCATATTTCTTCATCGTTTAGAGAGGTTGTTTCAAAAACAGAAAAACCCTTGTCGTGTTTTCCCGTAATCGCAGAAGTTTTGATCATCTTGTCTGCGAAATTAATTTCCCCTCTATAAAATAAATAGCGGCTGAGAACATCATCTGGCGATAGATCGTGAATGATTTATATCCTTCTCAAAGTATTGAAATAGAAGAGCTTTTAGCATATTAACGGAAACATCTGTGTAAAGAGTAGCGCCATTCGTTTCTATTTTTTCATTCTTGGTAATTGAATATATGATGTGTTTCCCATCAAATATCACAGAACCAAGCTTTAAGTGACCGTTATTATCTTTCATAACCCATTCTAGCAATATACTGCCATCTGAATTTAGCCCTACTTCAGGAGCTTTTAGTAACATAGATAATTGATTCGTAAATTCACATGCGTGCTTAGCGGCAACCTCATTAACGCTACCTTCGAAATCATAATCTGACGTGTCCCCTGCCCCGATGCGTTCTATTTTGCTCGTTACAGTTGCACGCCAATCGGACACATACGTTGTGCCACGTCCTCTGAAGTTGTCTATATCGACTACTTTTTTACTGGTGGAAGAATTTGCACTCATTGCTTTGCCTATCATCTATAATGCTTCAGTACGTTTTCTTTTAGGTAAGAGAAAAAGGACTCATTCTTAGTATCTCTCATTTTACCAAAAATTTCCAGAAGTTCTTCTTCATTTTCAATGGTGTCAACATCCGTTTTAAGAACATCAATGTCCAAAATGAATTTTGCTTTAAAATCCTGATTTAAATCGGACAGGTGAAAATTAACATTTTTTCGAATACCTTCTTTCTTATTTTCTTCTGAAAATTTAATCATAAAATCTTTTATGTTCGAAATGGAGGCTTTTTCCTCTGAGGAGAGAAAAATATTAAAATAATCTTTTGGAACACCATTGTAGTTTTCTACCTCTATAACGTTAATATACCTCAAGCCAAGACGCCTGATTTTTTTATCGTTGTAGGGATAGTTTTTGTAAACTTCAGCCGCTCTTGAAACAAATGTATCCCATCCAGGATAATTACCTAGTTTGTTATAACTAAATCCGTTTCTTCTGTATTGAGTTAGTTCTTCTTCGTTTTCATAGGTATATCCAATTAAACTGGATTTGGATGAAGGCGCTTCACAATCGCCAATCTTTGCTTCAAACATGTAAATATCATTCTGATTTGAAAACTGTTTAGTGAAGTTTTCATCAGTTATTTTTAATTTTTCAGTATCTATATTTTCTTCGTTCGCTATGAGTACTTCTAGTACAACTTCCATAGCAGGAGGAGTTTTTAGATTAAGATTTTCTTGGGTCATTTTTTTAGCTTTTGGTTCTATTGTGGTTTTGATTGTAATTTAAACTGCGTACGAGATAAACGCCTTTTCATTTTTCTGAAAAAAATATAACTCCCCTTCTCTACCCAAATAGTTTCTTTAAAAATGACTTATTTTTTTGGCGCTCTTCTTCAAGGGCTTTTTTGAGTGCTTGGTTCTGGCGAAGAATTTTTTGTGCCCTCTCCTGCTCTTCTTTTGCCTTTGCTTCTTGGTTGGCAATTCTGTTTTCAAGAGCCTTGATTGAATCTTTCCATTCGTCTTGTTTCTCTTCTTGCTTTGAAAGATGAGAACGATCTTCTAATAAGGCTGTAATTTTATCCGCAGTTGACTGAGCTTTGTCGAACGCTTCTTGCCAACGTTCTGTTTCCTGTTGTCGGTTTTGGAGCTCACGCTTTAGAAAATCCACCTCTGCTTCTAGGCGGCTTAGATTATAGTCGCCCTTCTTAACGTTAAGTTCCGTATTTTCTGAACCGTTTTTAACGTTATTGTCTGAGGTATCATCATTGCCCCCTGCCCTCTTCTCATATAGACGGTCAAGCTCCGCTATGTTGATTTTACGTCTCTTGCGGTCGTCCATAGTGAAGGAAAGCTTACCGTCTTTCATATCGCTATAGAGTGTTGGCTTACTGACATCGTAGCGCCGAATGGCTTCTGCTGGTGATATATTCATGAGTGCTTACTGTGGATTGCTTAACGTTAATTTTAGTAAAGCATACTAAAAACCATACGAATCGCATAGCGTTAATTAGCGATAACCACAGAATCGTAACATAAAATTTAACGTTAACTGCTCCCTACCCTAACGTATTTTGACGTTAAATAACGTTTTTACTTAACGTTAAGACTCAGTGCTTTGAAAAATATATACAATGTTATCATGGTGATAGGTAAAAATCACTTAACGTTAAATAATGGCAGATTGAAAAATAACTTAACTTTTGTTAACGTTAAGTGACGTAGATTCGAGAGAGACGCTTAAATAAGGCTATATCGAACGTGTTTACGACTCTTCTTTTCCACTCTTGGATAAGAAAGCAATCTCACCTTTTACCTTTTCGAGGAGGAGCAAATAAGCTTTTAACAAGCTCAAATAGAAAAACCGCCGTTGGCGCGGCGGTCTTTAAAATAGGAGTGATACTCCCGAAATCATTAAATTCATAGTATCGCTCATCGAATCGGCATGCAAGTCAATTATGATTCTGCAATGGAATTTTGCGTGCTTATTCACAGGGTTTTGTCGAAGGCTTGCTTATAGAT
>NZAJ01000015.1 GCA_002687495.1 Micavibrio sp.
CTATGGGCGTTGGCGTAGGTGACGTTCCAAACATGTTCCCTCAAATGAAGGATATGCCAAAAACGATTGAAGAAGTAAGCCGTAAAAATATGGAGATGATCGAAAGCGCAATGAAGCTTTGGGCACCATTCGGCAGCATCTATACAAGCGAGCAGAAAAAGCCAGCTAAAAAAGACTAACCCTTTTAGGCTTTAACAAACAAAAAAAGCGCTGATCATTTTCAGCGCTTTTATTATATCCAGACATATCTACATATTAGATCTTATTAGCAACAGCCTTTTCTACACCTTCTCGGTTTTCAATCGCCTCCACTAACTGATCCGCAGGCCCCTCATTCGCAATCGCTGTAAATGTGCCGTCTTTACTTACAAATAATAGCGCAGCGGAAGAGCTCACATCTGCACCAACACAGGCAACATCATAACTATCCATACGAAGCCCGCCCCATTCATTCGTATCATCTGGAACAACTGCAAATTCTCCAGGACAGCGTGTTTCAGTGCGTTCTAAATATTCCATCACCAAATCATCAAATTGCTCAGCATTGACAATCGGTCTTTGCAAAGCAGAACCGAAAATCGCTTCATCACTCCACTGATAAACAACCTGAGCAGGACCAGATGCTTCACCAACAATAGAAAGTGAACTTGCCAAGCTTTGATCAATAAGCTCTTCAACTGAATAAGCCGCATGATAAATCTCATTGCTAAAGCTCTTTTCTACAGCAGGCGCTTTAGGCGCAGCATGTGACACAGCGCGTCCCGCCTCATCCTCAACATCAAATCCTTCCAATGGATCTTGCGAAAGTCTTGCAGCGACAATCTCACCCTCATCAGAGTTTTGCGCTTTTTGAGACAGACTATCACGTAAAGATTCTTCTGCTCTTTGCGCACTAGACTTTGGCGCATCAACAATTTGCATTTCAGAAATTGGCTTGGCTGGCGCAAGCACTTCTGCTTGAGCAACATCCTGCTCAATCGCTGCTTCAGGTATCGCCACAGCTTGCGAAGCACGCACCAAAAGCACCTGATCAAGACGATCTTTAAGCATCATATTTTCTTCACTTAAAGCCGCTAACTTTTGCTGATCAACATTCGAAGCACCTGCATTGCCAGAACCAGCTTGAAGCGCAGCAATTTGCTGTTCATATTGCGCCTTGATTTGGGCAATTTTCTCACCCTGCGAACTCTTAAGCATTTCAAGCTCTTGCTTCGCAGAGTTAAGAGCCATCTTTAACTTTTCATTGTCAGATTGCAGTGCAACCACACCAGCCTCATCAGAACGATCCTGCGATTTCAAAACAGACAATTCCTGATTAAGCGCATCACGTTCTTCAACCAAAGAACTCACATCTCTTTGCAGCGAAGCAATAATATCGATCTGCCCGGTATTTGACGCAATCTCTTTCTCTAATTCTTCTTTATCTCTTGTCAGCGCTGCATAATTAGCGCGAAGCGTTTCAAGTTCGACACTTTGCGCACCAAGCGCAACAATCTGCTCAGCTTGTGCATCATTACGGCTTTGAAGTTCACGCAACTCCTGACGAAGAACATCAACCTCATCATCACCACTTACTTCAAGTTGCTCCGCATAAACAGCTTTTAGCTCTTCTGTAAGCTGCGCATTTTTCATCTCTAATTGTTCAAGCTGCTCACTCACGCGGGAAACATCATCCTGCCCCTGCGTATAAGTTAAAGCTTGGGCTTTTAACTGCTCATTTTCATTACGAAGCATCGCAAGCTGTGAAGCTAACACTTCAACTTCCCTAGAAGCCTCCACGGCCTCCGCCTGAACTCTCTCACTTTGAGCAAGCGCTTTTAATCTTGCCGCTTCAATCGCCTTCTGCTGAACAGCTAGCTTTTCTCTTTCAGCTTCAGCCACACGCTCACGCATAAGCGCAAGCTCTTCTTCACGTTCTTGCTGCGCGCTATATTCAGCGACTTCTCGCGGCATTGATGGCGGTGCTATCGGCGAAGCCTGCCCAACCTCTTTAGCCTCTTCAACTTGTGCAACAACAGGTCTATTTGCAGATGGGCTTAGCGTAGAGATACAGCTATTAAGCTCATAACGACCATTATCAATATCTGTCATATTAAAGTGATGTGATTGATTGCCAACCTCAACTCTCAACAACCCCGTTTTCTTTAAAGCATTAAAAAACGCCGCATCATTACCTACACGCGCAACAAAAGCCTGATTAGAGATTGGCTGCACATTAAAGCGGCGCTGTACACCTGCGCCAGGATCTAAGATCACCTCAAGCAATGTGCCATTTTTTAAAATCGGACGTTGAAAATCTATCGCCAATGTTGATTCGGAATTCATATTCTGCGCAAGCGTGACAATCGTTCCATATTGATAACGACGTGCGATCGTACAATATTCGCCACTAACACCAACCATTTTAGAAACAGCCCAAGACGTTACTGGTCTCACAACATTGATATTTTGCGCAGAGACTGAAGATGGTTCTATTACAAGAGTTGCAAGCGTAAGAGCGCCTATTGCAGCGCTAGATAATAAAACATGTTTGAAAAACATCTTAGGACTCATAATTTGACGATTTGAAAAAAGAAAACACAGTAAACAATAGAATTGTTACAGTTTACCGCGCAAAAGTCAAAACCATACACGCCTTAATATGCAGTTTTTGTGAAAAAGCCCATTTAAAATAAATATTATGCAATCAAATGAGCAAAAGCCCGAAAACAAAGCAAGCCAAAATCAAGTCAAGACAGGCTCAAGCCAGCCTAGCGCATCACCGTAACAACCAAAGTCTTTTTACGATCACCTTTTGCAAGGTGCAAGCTTGCAACTGGTCTTACAGCTTGCCCAGCATAGATATCAAGCAATGAACCGACAGCTTCTTCATAAGAGCCATTTAGGTTAAGAGATTGAGGCGCCACAAAATTCATATTGGAAACATCCCAAATGAAATCCACACCCGCATTCGCGCTCCACGCACTTAAGACGGAACGCAAATCTTGCCCCGCATTCACTGTCCAGCTAAAGGCAACAGGAATAGCAGCTTGCTGTGGCTGGTAATAATTCTGTTGTGGCTGAACCATGATATTTGTTGGTTGCTGCGCGTGCATAACAGGCGCTTGCTGCTGCGGCACAAATTGCTCCGCATGATCATGCATACTTGCACGCAAACCCTCTTGCGAAGGCGGGTTTGGCGCATCGTTAATTATATATGCTGGCGGCGCATATTGCGCCTCTTCAGCACGATTATTCGACGCTTGGAAATATTGATATGTATCTTTTTGATAATATTCAGCGCGTCTCTGCGCTTCTTTCTTACGCTCAGCTTCAGCCTTCGCCGCTGCTTCTGCTGCCTCAGCCGCACGCTTCGCAGCAGCCTCTTGCTCAGCTCTCACCTCCACAGGCGAGACAACATCATGTGTTGTTGGCACAACATCTTTCTTATCCCAATCAAAAGAAGATGAGCCCGGATATGGATTAATCTTCAATTCTGCATGAGCAGGCATAGCTCCCATAACAACACATAAACTGAGTAACGAGACAAAATTGCGCACTTTAAAACAACTCCCTAGATGGAAAAGACGGCTCGAACGAGCATTCATAGTTACATATAAACTACGCCCTCCCCAGCCAAACGACAAGTAAAAATAATTTTACGCTGAAGCTTTCCCCAGCTTATGCGATAAAGCTGCCTCAAGAAACATATCAATATCACCATCCAACACACCGGAACTATTGGATGTTTCCACGCCAGTGCGTAAGTCTTTAATCATTTGATATGGGTGAAGAACATAAGAACGAATCTGATGCCCCCAACCAATTTCAGTCTTCTCCCCACGCTCAGCATTCGCAGCTTCTTCTCTGCGCTGCAACTCCAGCTCATAAAGCTTAGCCCTTAACATAGCCATCGCCTGATCTTTATTCTGATGCTGCGACCTTTCATTTTGACATGCCGCCACAACACCAGTTGGGATATGCGTAATACGCACAGCCGAATCTGTCGTATTCACATGCTGCCCACCTGCTCCACTTGATCGATAGGTATCAATACGCAGATCTTTCTCTTCAATCTCAATATCGATAGAATCATCAATCACAGGCGAAACAGCAACAGAGGCAAAACTTGTATGCCTCTTTGCATTAGAATCAAACGGCGAGATTCTCACCAAACGATGAACACCATTCTCCGTTTTCAGCCAGCCATAAGCCTGATCCCCCTCAACCTTCAAGGTCACAGATTTAATACCAGCCTCTTCACCATCACTCATCTCTAAAATAGAAGCCTTAAAGCCCCGCGCATCGCACCAACGCATATACATGCGCAAGATCATATTCGCCCAGTCTTGCGCCTCAGTACCACCAGCACCAGCATTGACCTGAAGATATGTATCATTGCCATCAACCTCACCCGAAAGCAGGCTTTCAATCTGACGCTTCTCCGCTTCAACCTTTATCGATGACAGAGCAGCCTCAGCCTCATTCACAATACCCTCATCGCCCTCCTCTTCACCAAGCGCGATAAGTTCAACATTATCATTGAGATTTTGCTCAAGAGATTTAACGCCAGAGATTTGCGCATCCAAACGCGTGCGCTCTCTCATGAGTTTTTGAGCTTTATCAGGATCAGACCACAGCTCAGGATCTTCCGCCAGAGCATTCAGTTCTTCTAAGCGAGTAACAGCAACATCCCAGTCAAAGATGCCTCCTCAGCAGCGCCATAGCCGCTTGGACATCATCAACGATCTTTTGAGTTTCTGCCTTCATGCTACTCGCATTAAATAGAAAAGAGCCTTAAGCTGCAAGCGTTTCTGGTTCAGAAGAGCTCACGCTTTCCATGAAGAATTTAATCACTTCAATCGCGCCCTCTTCTGTATTTTCGGCATCAGAACGAACAGTAATCATGTTATTTGAAACACTCACCATTTCATCCGACCATTCCGCGCCGCGTGCTACCATAGCCTCTTTCATAGCTTCAGACCCACTCACCATGTAGCCTTCTCCCATTTCAGAGAAGTCCATAAGCTCTAGCGCCTCATCGAACATAGCCACTGGCTTTTCAGCCATCATAAAGCCTTTAAAGATACGCTTTGTGTGCGCAGTCATCTTCAACTTATCAATACTGCGCTGGCCACCTGGAACAAGAAGCATTGTGAAATCTGCTGCTAATGTTTCATTCAATGCCATATCAGCAGCAAAGTTCAAACCCCAGCCTTGACCATTCCAGCTATTAACAAGCCCTTTATTCATACTGACAATTTTCATCTCAGCACCCGCAGCCATAAGCTGTTTCTGGGTTAAAACTAAATCTTTTTCTGAAAAGCCACTTGCTACAAGAACAGCAATTTTTTGACCAAGAAGAGGTTTATTCATACAATCACTCCTACTATTTTATTGTTATATTTTTATTGAATGCATCACCCGTATATAAAAGGATGAATTGTAAGGGCTATGACTATAGAGAATTGCGTAAAAGATATTCCTACAAGGCGCAATTTCTTAGTTATTTTTATTAGTCCTACTAAACATTACATATTAGTGGCCTCTTAAATGGTATTTTATACGCAAAATGTCAAGACATAATTACAATAAACTTATACATAAAAGTATCACCGAGCGTAAAATTAGAAAAAGCCGTAAAAAAATGTGAATTTCTTTTATCTGCCTGAGAACAGACTTTACTTTAAACATACTTATAGGTAGAAAGAATCTAGAAATATCACAAATAAATCCCGATTCTCACGAGGAGCACTACAACAATGACAATGTTGCGCAATATGATTTTAACAGCTGGGCTATTAACCCTTGCAGGGACGACAGCTGGCTGTACTGCTTTCAAAAGTTTTAGTGAAGTTGACGCACTTAATCAGGCAGAAGCAATGGGCAGCCCGTTCACAATTGCTCTTGCTGAAGAATACCGCCTATTTTCAAATAGCGAACTTCATGACATGTTCGACTATCCAGATGCACTTCACTTCGCACGTAAAGGCCTAGCGGCTGCGGCTGGTGAGAACGTTCTTCCAGAGCCTATTGCTGATTGGAACCTCAATGAAACACATGCGCAAGAACTCGCAGCGGCACGCGGTCGCTTGATCGTTGCATTTGACCTTGGCGCACGCGACGCGGCTCCAGCTCTTGCAGCTAAAGCACAAGGCAAATTCGATTGCTGGATTGAAGGCCAAGAAGAATATTGGAGCGATGCCAAAGACATGGCATGTAAAGATGAATTCTTAAAGCACATTGCAAATCTAGAAGCACAATTACAACCGGCTCCAGAAGTAGAAGCAGCCCCAGAAGGCGCATTTGATATTGATCCAAACGCACCAATGGCGACTGAAAACGCAATGTATCTTGTATTCTTCAACTGGGATGAATCAGGCCTAGGCGCTGGTGCACTTAGCGTTCTAGACGCGGTTGCAGAAGAAGTTGCTAAAAACCCACCAGAGACGATCAACATCATTGGTCACGCTGATACTTCAGGCCCTAAAACTTACAATATGCGCCTAGCTCTTAAGCGTGCAAACGAAGTTAAATCAGCTCTTATCCAACGCGGCATGTCTTCTGACATGATCGTAATCGATGCAAAAGGTGAAACAGAGCTTCTAGTTGAAACACCAGATAATGTTCGCGAGCCAGCTAACCGCCGCGTAAACATCTCTTTCAACTAAGATCGATATAATTTAAAATTCAAAACCGAAGCGTAAAAAAATCTTGCGCTTCGGTTTTTTTATTCGTTACTAAAAAAGTCGCATAAGATAAAAGAAGACAACACAATAAGGCTTTAAAATGGATTTGCGTCCTATCCTCTATGTAAACGGCATTTTGCTTCTTGTCCTTGCTCTTGGACAAGTCTTGCCAATGCTTGCTGATTTATATCTCGGTAATAGTGACTGGCGCGTCTTTTTCATCTGCATCATCATTACGGCCTTTTTCGGCGGAGCGCTCGTTTTAGGCAATGCCGGTAAGGAATTTAACATGAATGCCCGACAAGCATTCTTACTGACTGGCTCAACATGGTTTGTGCTCGCACTCTTTTCTGCGATCCCCTTTACACTCTCCACTCTCAATATGAGTTTCACAGACGCATTCTTTGAGTCCATGTCTGGCATTACAACAACAGGCTCAACCGTGATTATAGGCCTCGATTACGCCCCTCCGGGCATTTTACTCTGGCGCGCAATCCTTCAATGGCTAGGCGGTATCGGGGTTATCATTATGGCGCTCTCCGTCCTACCATTTCTACAGGTTGGTGGGATGCAGATTTTCCGCACCGAACTCTCAGAGGACGAGAAGGCCCTGCCCCGCACAACGCAGCTTGCAAGCTCGATTGGCCTCATCTACACCGCACTCACCATAGCCTGCATGTTCTTATATATGTTTTTCGGCATGGGGACTTTCGATGCCTTAGCGCACGCCTTAACAACAATCTCGACTGGCGGTTTCTCAACATATGATAACTCAATGGCACATTTCGAAAAGCCTTCACTGGATATTATCGCCACGCTCTTCATGATCATGGGCGGGATACCTTTCGTTCTGTACTTAAAAGCCGTGCGCGGCAATATAAAGCCACTCCTTAAAGATTCTCAAGTACGCTGGTTTTTAGGCATCATCCTACTCTCTGTGATCATCACAGTCTCCTTCCTGACTACACAGCAACATATGCACACAGGTGAGGCGATCAGACGCGCAGCCTTCAATATCGTCTCGCTTATCACAGGCACTGGCTACGCGCATGGTGATTACGGCCAATGGGGCGCTTTTGTAATCAGCCTCTTTTTCTTTTTGATGGTTGTTGGCGGCTGTGCGGGTTCAACAAGTTGCGGTATCAAGATCTTCCGCTTTCAGGTCTTCATCGCGATCATCGTTATTCAAATTAAAAAACTTATTCATCCCAACGGCGTTTTTCTCGCTCACTTTAATAGCAAACCACTGCCAAAAGACATTCCGCTCTCCGTTATGAGCTTCGTTTTTCTATACGCTCTTAGTTTTGCTATCTTAGCCATAGCGCTGTCATATGTTGGGCTAGACTTTATGACCGCCATGTCCGGCGCAGCCACCGCTATCTCCAATGTCGGCCCGGGACTAGGCGATATTATCGGCCCTGCAGGGACATTTAACCCACTACCCGATAGCGCTAAATGGTTATTAAGTTTAGGAATGTTTTTGGGACGCCTAGAGATTGTGACGGTCATCGTTATGATCCATCCACATTTCTGGAGAACTTAAGTCGCGAGCAGCAGCAGAAGCAGCAAAAAGAAAATGCTTAACTAGTCTCTGTCCTTAAGCGCAGCAGCGCGCTCTTTCACAACCTTATCGTAATCAAAATCATATTGCTGCCCGCAAAACTCACAGCGCATCTCGATAAGGCCATCTTTATTCATATATTGCAGATCATCATCTGACATCATGCCCAAGACACCTTCCACACGCTCAAGAGAACAGCGACACTTTTTCTGAACAAAAGAAGGCTCAAAAACACGCACACCCTCTTCATGAAACAGGCGCATCAATAAAATATTGGAATGTAGATCAGCATCCAAAAACTCTGCATCAGTGCATGAGTCCATAAAAATCATCGTACGGCGCCAATCATCTTCCTCTAAGTTCGATACACCAGCTTGCGCATTCACGCCGCCCTCCTCAGGCATATGCTGAAGCATCATCCCGCCGGCACGCCAATGCCCATCACGCTGGCCAACAGCCATTTTAATCGCAGTCCCAATCTGCTCAGATTGGTTAAAATAATGCTGCACACATTCTACAAGCGATGAGCCTTTAAGTTCCACAATCCCTTGATAGCGCTCCATATGTTTCCCCTGATCCACAGTAAACGCAATATGGCCCTTGCCTAGATATTGCGCTAAATGGTTCTGAGAATTCTCACTCACTTTCAACGCTGACAATTGCTCTCTGGCATGCTCCAGACGCTCCGGATCATAGCTTGCACACCCTCTTATATGCCCTTCACTGGTGATATCGGCAACAAGCATAGTCACAGGGCCATCACCGCTCGTCTGCAGTGTAAATATCCCTTCATATTTAAGCATAGAAGAGAGCAACAAAGTCAGCGTAACAGTTTCTGCGACCAGATGCGCAATAGGCTTTGGATAGCCATGAGGCTCTAAAATATCATCCAGCACAGAGCCCAAACGCACACAGCGCCCGCGCAAGCTAGAAGCATCTAGCTGAAAGCTCTGAATGACATTATCGTCAGCCTTATCAATATCTTCAAAAACATTAACTGATGGCTCATCACCAGATGATGGAATCTCGCTCATATTCTCATTCTACCATAAACACGCTTTAAGCTTTAATTTTATAGCCTGTCGACAACATTCTATAGCTCAAAGTCGCTAATCCTATATTGATCACCAATAAATAAACCAAGCCCAATGTGAGATTTCCATCACTCACACCGATAAAGCCCGATCTAAACCCGTCGATCATATAAAAGAATGGATTGTAATGTGCAAGCTTTTGCCAGAATTCAGGCAAAGACTCTAAGGCATAAAATGTACCGGAGAGAAACGTCAAAGGCGTTACAACAAAGTTTGTAACGGCGGCAATATGATCAAACTTATCCGACCAGATACCACCAGCAAGCCCTAAACTACTCAAAAGCAACGTCCCCAAAACACCGTAAGAGAGAATATAAAACCAGCTATGAATATGGATATCAACAAACATACTCATCACCAAGCCTGTAACACCGCCCACAACAACACCGCGCGCAATGCCGCCAACAACATAACCGACATAAATCTCTATCGGTGATAAAGGCGGTAACAATATATCAACAATATTACCCTGCACCTTTGCAATCACCATAGACGAGGATGTATTCGCAAATGCATTTTGCACCATCGTCATCATAATCAAACCAGGCGCTAGAAACTCCAAAAACGGCAAGCCATTAATCTCACGCGCCACACCACCAAAAGCGAGAGCGAAGACAGTATAAAAAAGAAGCGTTGTAATCACAGGCGCGACAATTGTTTGCAAATATACATTCACAAAGCGTCCAACCTCACGCTTAACCAGCGTATATAAACCAACATAATTAACAGCACCAATAGTGCGCGGCTGTAAGGAATTCATTTTTAAATCCTGTAAATTTATCAATCAAAAAAGAGCGTGCCAGATGTATCATGAAAAAAACTTAACAACATCAATGATGATATGTATCATATCTTATATTGAGTGTTGATATTAAGCCTTTAAAATATAAAAAAGACTGCACACCCCGAACATGGAACAACATAAATCACAGCGCCCAAATAGCAAGTCTCAACGCCCGAAAAAGCCAATAAAAAAAACACCTAAGCGTATAACAGAAACCTATTTGCACAATGCCGGTTTATATTATCTCCAGCGCTTTTCCAGCTCCTCTGGAAATTTCCGCCGCGTCATGCTGAATAAAATCGAGAAATCATGTCGCGCCCACCCAGATCAATCAAAACAAAATTGCATCGAACTGTTAGAGACACTTATCAAAAAATTTGAAGAGCTAGATTTACTCAACGATAGTAATTACACGCGCTCTCAAGTTCATGCACTTCGAAGACGTGGTAAATCAGCACGCTATATTCACAACCATCTCGCAAGCAAAGCCCTAAGCAAAGAGCTCATAGATGAGATGCTAAAATTAGATCAAAATGAACACAATCAAGAAGATCTAAAACAAAGCGACATAGAAGCCGCCTTTATTCATGCTCGAAAGAAAAGGATCGGCCCCTATCGCCGCACAGATTTAAATAAAGAAATAAATTTAAACAAAGAGCTCGCCAATATGGCTAGAGCTGGGTTTTCTTATGAAATAGCACAAAAAGTGCTCAATACTGAACCGCAGGATATACCGCAAGCTGTCTATTAAACGAGATCATCGTCGCTGAAACTATCATCAAAAGATGTATCTACACTCTCTTCAACATCATCTTGGCTTTGCTTTTGCTTCTGGACATCTGTAACACCCTCTTTTTTAGCAACACGCTCAGCAGGGAAAACCAAAGTCGCGGTTGTACCAATACCTTTTTGTGAGAATAATTCAAACTCACCGCCATGAAGATTAATTAAGGAATCAACAAGTGTTAAGCCAAGCCCAGTCCCAGAGCCACTGCGGTTAAGCTCACCATTCACTTGTCCAAATGGCGATAGCGCTTTCTTAATGCCATCCTCATCAAGCCCAACACCGGTATCACTTACAGAAAGAAGCAATTGCCCATCGACACCAATATCACTGCTGATCGTTACACGCCCATCTTTAGGCGTAAATTTAATCGCATTTGATAACAAGTTCATCATCATCTGCTTCACAGATAACGCTTCACCAATTATGTCAGGCGTTTTATCAAGGGCGACAGTCACAGTCAGTTCATTATTCTTCACTTTATGCTCTAACAAACCAAGACATTCATTAACGACCCCGCGAACATCAACAAGAGACTCATTAAGCTGACGCTCACCCGCTTCAATACGGGAGATATCAAGGATTTCGTTAATAACACGAAGCAAGCCCTGCCCACTCTCATAAATGTCATTAGCATATTCCCAGTAAGCTTTCTCACCGATAGGTCCGAAAACTTCATTCTTAATCATTTCAGAAAAACCAATGATAGAGTTGAGCGGCGTTCTAAGTTCATGGCTCATATTTGATAGAAACTCTGATTTAGCGCGGTTCGCCAAGTCTGATTGTGTTTTTGCATCACGGATCAATAGCTCTGATTTTTTACGCTCAGTGATATCCTCAATACTACCTTCAATAAATAATATTGTGCCCGAGTCATCTTTAACCGCACGCGCATTTTCATTCACCCATATAACCGTGCCATCTTTTTTATAAACTTGCGTTTCGTGCTGCGCACCTTCGTGCGATTTCTCTAATTTACGAATGAATTTTTCACGCTCAGATTCATCAACATAAATACTCTCATTTGCATTTTTCACATCTCGTAATAAAGACTCAGATGTCGAAAACCCTAAGATACGTGCTAAAGCCGGGTTAGCGCTCAAGTAAAGCCCTTCAGGTGTAAGCTGATAAATACCACCAGCAGCATTTTGCACGATATTTCTATATTTCTTCTCAGCATCAGCCAAAGCGCGCTCAGTACGACGACGCTCTTCAATATCAGTCATCATCCCGCCAAGACGAATTTTACCGCTCTTAGCGCGACCAGTAACCGTAAGCGAGAGCTCTATAGCACCAAAAGTACCATCTGATTTACGAATTTGTGTGTAGCTGTGAAGTCTTTCCTTACTTCCTTTCAAAACATCATCAAATTCTTGACGTATATCAACCTGATCATCAGGATGCACCATAGAGAACAACGACTGACCAATTGATTGCTCTGTTTCAAATCCAGTCACCTTATTCCAACGTAAATTTAAAAAGATGAAACGGCCGCTTTCATCTGTTTCAAAAATAACATCCTTAACAGAATCAATAATATCCTTATTTTTATTCTCAGACAGACGTAACGATCTATTTAAGTCTTCAAGACGATCTAATTCATGTCTCAATGATCTATTGTGAATTCCAAAGCGCTGTGTTCTTTTGCGCATATCGTTGTTGCGTCGATAGGCCGCTTCAATCAAAACAGCCGACACTATTAAAACCACAACACTTAATGCGATGACTAATCTTGCAACGATCTTTGCATCTAACGCAAATACATATTCAGGGCTTATCAAGCTCACAAGCCCAAGCGATGCCAAGCCGATAACCAGCAAAAAGACAACGTAACGGTGTAAAACCGAGATATTCTCGACCTTTTTAAAAAGCTGAAAGTCTTTACTATTTTTCCCTGCCATGTCGCGCACTTTATTAATTTATAAGTTGTTGTCCGCCCCAATAGAACAAACACCTATTTTATATTGAAGATGCCCTAAAGCTATTAAGAACTTCCTAATATCCACGCAAAAACTTTAAAAAAACAAAAAAAACATACCATAAAGTGTAAAAACGGCCACAAACTTGAAAACGACTTATGCTTGTACTAACCTTTCAACAACACGCAAAACAAGGATAGTAGAGCGAGAGAAACATGGCCACAAAACAAAAGAAAATTTCTGAATTTATAACAATGACGGACTTCACAAAATATATGGAGCAGTTCCAGCAAACTCCGATTGATATAAGTAAAATCATCGAAACCAATCGTAAGAATATGGAAGCCATTGCAGAAATTCATAAAAATACTCTCTCTGATATGCAAAGCATCATAAATCAGAACAACGCCCTTCTCTCAAACCTTACCGAAGAAAATAGTAAACTTGCGACTGAAATGCTAAGCGAAACCTCAGCACAAGCGAAAATGGAAAAAAATTCGCAGATGCTTCAAAAGATCTATCAAAAAAATATCGAAACAATCCAAGAGCTCTCAGACATGATCAATCAGTCGAGCTCTAAAAACAGCTCAATCATTAACAAGCGTATTCAAGAGATGGTTAATGAGCTCACTTCTTCGCTGGACAGTTCAACCACTAAACAAACTCCAAAGAATAAGGCCGCGTAAGGCCTTTTACCACTCACTTCATGTCCACTTAAAAGGGCTGCTCTAGCAAAACTAGACGGCCCTTCTTTCCATGCAGCCTATAACGGCAACTTAATGTGAACACTCAAGCCCCCATGCGTATCACTACGCCCTAGTGACATCTCCCCACCATGACACAAAATAATATCTTGTGTAATAGAAAGCCCTAAGCCAACACCGCCCGTTTCACTATTGCGCGATTGATCCGCTCTTTTAAAGGGCTTTAATATCTCACCCAACATAGCATCCTCTACACCCGGCCCATCATCCTCAATAATAATCTCGACCCAGCCATCAGCATCAATAGCAGCCTTAAACCAAATATTTTGCGCATATCGTCGCGCATTATTAAGAAGATTATTCACCGCCCTCTCAAAAGCAATTGGACGCGCGCGGAGCACAATAGACGGGTCAATCTCACGATTAACAGGCACGCCCTGCCTTTCAATACGTGCACTCAGCTTTTCAATAACAGGGAGCAGCGTAATCGTCTCACTGTCCTCAAGCCCCTCACCACGAATAAAATCCAAATACCCATCAACCATGCGCTCCATCTCATGCACATCATCTTTCATCGCACGCACATCTTCACTATCACCAATAAGCTCTAACTCAAGCTTCAAACGTGTCAAAGGCGTTCTTAAATCATGAGACACCCCCGCGAGCATATCAGTCCTTTGTTGAACTTGGCGGTTAATACGCTGGCGCATATCAATAAAAGCCTGCGCCGCTTGCCTGACTTCAGATGCACCTTCAGGCTTGGTATATTTAACATCATGCCCTTTACCGAAACGCTCAGCAGCAACCGCCAACTTACGAATAGGCCTTATTTGATTGCGCATAAAAACAACAGAGATAAGCAACAGCAACAAAGACACACCAAACAGCCATAATAAGAAAATATAGCCCGAGGATGAAAATAAACGCCTTTGCGGCAGCTCCACAACCAAAACCCCATTATCAAGCTGCACATAAACCGTTATCGCCTTATTCGCAAAATCCATATCCAAGACAAAATCTTGTTCAATCTGTTTTTCAAGCTCATGCTCCAATCGATCAGCAACCGCAATCTCCCAAACCTCAAAAACAATAGAGTTATGCTGACGAGAGGGCAAAACCTCACCAGAGCGAAACAGCACGCTCAAATCCAAATGCTTCTCAACAGCTAATAAAGAAGGCTCATTGTAAAGAATATCATTATCGTCTCTAACGGCTGCGCGTTCATACGCATCAACAATAACGCCAATTTCACCCGCAACAGCATAAGCCAGACGCGAAGTCACTTTGATCCAGTGACGGTCAAAAAACACAACACTGGCTGTTATTTGCACCAAAACAACAGGCACAACAAGAATAAGCAATGAGCGCCCAAAAAGCGTTCTTGGCAAAAAGTTTTTAATCTTAAAAGCAGCCATCACATGCACCTTATACCAAACTCATTTAAAGAACATCCGCCAATAAGCGATAGCCTTTCCCCCTGATCGTCTGTAGATAGCGAGGGTTCTTGCTGTCTTCTTCAAATTTCTTACGCAAGCGTGTCACCTGAACATCAATCGTGCGCTCACCTGCATCGATCCCGCAAAAAGATGCCAGCTCATCACGGCTCAAAACTTGCCCTACATGCGCCATAAGCGCCTTCATCAGTAAAACCTCCGTTGAGGTCAAACGCACCGTTTCATGCTCCGAAGTAATCATCTGACTATCAAGCTCATAAACCCATGGCCCAAAACGAACAGCACTAACATTCACATGCTTTTGCATGGTTCGCTTTATAATCACTTCTAAGCGCAATAAAAGCTCTCTTGGCTCAAATGGCTTAGAGATATAATCATCAGCTCCCGCTTCTAAGCCCGTAATACGGTCTTGCGTTTCCCCTAACGCTGTGAGCAATACGATGGGTGTGCTCACCCCCTGCCCTCTAAGCTCAGCCGCGAACTCAACACCATTTTGCCCGGGCATCATCACATCCAGAATAATCACATCTACCGCAAATCGCTCTAAATTCTCACGCGCATGTGCAGCATCTTCAGCCGCTAAAACGATATAGCCTTGCGCTCCAAGATAACGCGCCAATAATTCACGAATGCGCTTATCATCATCAACAACCAATATATGCGGACGATTTGTGTAATTTTGTTGTTTTGTTATATTTTCACTCATCAAACTATTTACAAATTCCAACTTTTACGCCTATAGCTATTACTCTAAAACGTTATATAGCAAGAATACACCGCGGAAAATAGAGGACACACAAACAATGACACTTATTCCATTTGATGATCGCGATGGTTTTATATGGATGGACGGAAAAATGCTTCCATGGCGCGAAGCTAAAGTCCACTTCCTAACCCATGCCCTTCACTATGGAACTCAAGTCTTTGAAGGTGAGCGCGCTTATGATGGTCACATCTTTAAAAGCCGCGAGCACTCAGAGCGCCTTATCCGCTCTGCAAATATCATCCATATGGATATCGACTATACCGCAGAGAAAATCTGCCATCTTAAGCAAGAAGTCCTAAAGGCGAACAAACTAGAAAACGCCTATATCCGCGCAGCTGCATGGCGCGGCGCAGAGCAAATGGGCATCGATGTTCATGGAACGAAAACACACCTAGCCATCGCAGCGTGGAACTGGGGCAGCTACTTCGACCCTAAAGTACGTGAAACAGGTATCTCATTAAAAACGACGCATTGGCATAAGCCATCACCAAATTGCGCTCCTACTGACGCAAAGACAGCCTCGCTTTATAATTTAAGCTGTATCGTAAAATATGAAGTTAAAAAAGACGGCTTCACAGACGCCCTTATGATGGATCACGAAGGCTATGTCGCAGAATCCACTGGCGCTAACATCTTCCTCATTAAAGACGGCGTATTACACACCCCTATCGCAGACCGCTTCTTAAACGGCCTAACACGCCAAACAGTGATCCAGCTCGCTAAAGAAGCCGGTATCCCTGTAGAAGAGCGCCGTATCAAACCAGAAGAACTCGATAGCTTCGAAGAAATTTTCCTGACTGGCTCCGCGGCAGAAGTAACTGCTGTTGGCAAGATTGACGAGCGCACTTACACGGTCGGCCCAATCACACGCCAGCTACGTGAATCTTATGAAAACCTTGTGAGAGGACGTTAATTTCCCCTCGAAGCAGCTTTCAGCAACGCTTTTCGCTACCCGCGTTAACATTGTATTAACACTTACTCTATATAATGCGCTTAAAGGCACAATATTTAGCCTTAAAAGACAATAAAAAAGCCTAAGGAAAACAAGGCTCTAAAGAGAGTAAAAGGGTATAGCGTTTGAGTTTAACGGTTAAGCCAGAATTATATCAAAATCGCATCGTTCTGAATAATGGACAGAACGAGTTTCACCTTGAGTACACCTCTTCAGAGAATTTTATTGGCAACGATACAGAAAACGGCTTTTTACTACAGGCTACAGATGGCCGTAATCTTTCAGACTTTATTGCACAAAATCAATATGAAGCTTTCAAACAAAGCCTCGCTAGAGACATCTCTCTAAACTATGGTGAATTTGAAACAGCGCTAGCTGCACAAATTAAAGAGCGTCTGCTTAACACTGACGGTGATGCAATCGACCAAGTAAATTCTGGCAATATGGAAGCTGTTCGCGAAGCCTTCCTTCAAGACCGCATCATTGAATTTGGAAAAGGCCGCGCAGCTAAAGACATCAAAGCTGATGATCTAAACAACCTCATCGCTGCAACGGCAATACCTATTTTCTACAAAACACTCTCTGAAATGCTTGTTTCCGATGATGTGAATGTAAGCGCTAGCGAATATGAAGAATTTTTAAAAGAATATAGAGACGCTGATATTAACAATGCGAAAGCCGCTCTCGCGAAGCTTGGCATTGAAGGTGACACACTTGCTATTCTTTCTAAAGAAAAAGCGCCACCATCTGCTGATTCAACACCAGCGCCAGCTGAACCAGAAGCCACTGAAGAACCAGAAGAGCCGCCAACGCCACCAGAGCCAGTTGACCCTCTAAAAGATATCCGCCCACCGACATATTCAAGCGTTATTGAAGTTCAAGAAGAATTCGGCATCTACCCTTCAAACGGTATTTACAACGTTGCAACAGAGCTTGCAGTGCGTGACTATGTTCACAACCTTATCGAAGAAAATGCGGCAGAATACCTAGAAGACCGCGCAGGCGGCACTAAAAAGCTTATTGCGCTTCCGGCACTAGACGGCAAGACTTACGAAATCGTTCGCGGCTTAGACAACAATAACCAGCAAACATATTTCTTCAACGAAATCGACCCAGCAACAGGTGAGCGCGCTAAAGATGCACAAGGCACACTCATCCAAGGTGTAGAACTTGA
>NZAJ01000016.1 GCA_002687495.1 Micavibrio sp.
AGAGATTTGTTAACTTGCTCACGCAGTTGCTCTTGGTTTTTAACAAATGTGTCAAAGCTTTGCTCTAGATAGTTAGGGACAAGCGCTTGGATGTTATCACCATAAAAGCCGATGAGGTTTTTCAAGAAGCTTGTCGGGAGCAGGTTCTCACCTTTTGATTCTTGATCAGCAATGATTTGAGTTAAAACAGAGTGCGTGATGTCATCGCCACTCTTTGCATCATAAACGACGAAGTCATAGCCATCCTTTACCATCTCGCACAAATCATCGAGTGTGATGTAGCTGCTGCGTCCAGTATCATAGAGGCGTCTATTCGCATATTTCTTAATAACAGTTGGTTCGTTTTTGCCGTTTTGTGTCTTGCTCATGTCGTACCCTTTACGTGTCCGTATAGCGTTAAAATTATTAAGTAAAGCAGTAATATTTTATTCATTATGCACAAAAACAAGCCTATTGAAAGTTTTCTTTTTGCAACACGGCAAAACTTAGGAAAAGCAATTTACAGGCCTTTTAAAGGGCTTTATGGTGCAGCTTAAGGTTTATGTGTTTACTCAAGGAGATTTTAAAAATGAGCGATCCAGTTGTTATAGTCGCAGCAAAAAGAACTGCTATTGGTGTTTTAGGTGGCGGTTTAAGCAGTGTGCCTGCGCCTAAGCTCGGTCAAGTTGTGATTGAAAATTTGTTAGAAGAAACTGGTGTTGCGGCTTCTGATGTTGATGAAGTTTTGTTAGGGCAAGTTTTAACGGCTGGAAGTGGTCAAAACCCTGCGCGTCAGACAGCGATCTTTGCAGGTATCCCAGAAGAAAAGGCTGCGCTGACTATTAACCAAGTTTGTGGTTCAGGTTTGCGCGCGGTTGCTCTTGGCATGCAAGCGATCTTATGCGGTGATGCGGATATTGTTGTTGCAGGTGGTCAGGAAAATATGAGCGCGTCTAAGCATTGTATTCATATGCGTGATGGCGTGAAGTTCGGTGATGTTAAGATGCAAGACACAATGATCGTTGATGGTCTTTGGGATGCGTATAATGATTATCATATGGGGATTACTGCGGAAAATATTGCAGAGAAATATAATATCTCTAGAGAAGATCAAGATGGTTTTGCTGCAACCTCACAAAATAGAGCTGAGGCTGCGATTGCTGCAAATAAATTTGCAGATGAGATTGTGCCTGTGACTGTGAAGGGGCGTAAAGAGGATGTCATTGTTGATAAAGACGAATTTCCTAGAGCGGGTGTAACTGCGGAAGGTTTAGGTAAGCTTCGTCCAGCCTTTAAGAAAGATGGCACTGTTACGGCTGCAAATGCTTCAGGGATTAATGATGGTGCGGCTGCTGTTTTGCTGATGAAGCAAAGTGAAGCAGAGAAGCGGGGGTTGAAGCCTTTAGCGAAAATCGTATCTTGGGCGACGGCTGGTGTTGATCCAACGATCATGGGTACTGGTCCTATTCCTGCGTCACGCAAAGCATTAGAGAAGGCGAGTTGGTCAGTTGAAGATCTTGATCTTGTTGAATCGAATGAAGCTTTTGCTGCACAGTCTTTATGTGTATTACGTGAGGTTGGATTTGATCCTGCAAAAACGAATGTTAATGGCGGTGCGATTTCATTAGGGCATCCAATTGGTGCATCTGGTGCGCGTGTGCTTGTGACATTATTGCATGAGATGAAGCGCAGTGGTTCAGCCAAAGGTCTAGCGACTTTATGTATTGGCGGCGGTATGGGCATAGCAATGTGCGTGGAAGCTGCATAATTTATTGAGTTTTTGTGCCCCTTAGTTTGGTTATTTCGGGGCACATTTTTTACATCTATATTTTTTTAAGGAGATTTAAGAGTGAGTAAAGTTGCAGTAGTAACAGGTGGTACACGAGGTATTGGTAAAGATATTTCATTGGCTTTAATTGATGCGGGATATCAAGTGGCGGCGCTATATCATGGAAATGAAGCGGCGGCGAAAGAATTTAAAGCTGAGACAGGTCAGAAAGCTTATAAGGTTGATGTTGCTGATTTAGATAAATGTCATGCTGTTATTGAGAAAATCGAAAAAGATTTAGGTCCTGTTTATGCGCTTGTAAATAACGCAGGTATTACGCGTGATGGTATGCTTCATAAAATGCCTGCTGATGCGTGGCATTCAGTTATCGAGACGAACCTCACATCTTGCTACAATATGTGCCGCAGTACAATTGGCGGGATGCGTGATCGTGGTGAAGGGCGTATTGTAAATATTAGCTCGATCAATGGTCAGAAAGGGCAGCTTGGTCAGGCGAACTATTCTGCAGCGAAAGCCGGGATGATTGGTTTTACTAAAGCGTTGGCTTTGGAAGGTGCGCGTAAGGGGATTACTGTGAATGCAATTTGCCCTGGCTATATTAAGACTGAGATGACAGAAGCAATGGATTCTGCAGTTTTGGAAAGTATTGTGAAGCAAATTCCTATGGGCCGTATGGGTAAGCCAAATGAGATTGCGGACATGGTGGCTTTCCTTGTTTCAGATAAGGCTGCGTTTATCACTGGCGCGACTATGACAGTTAATGGCGGTCAGTATATGGCGTAAGCCGTTTTTATGCTATTTTGGGTAAGCCGTTAACTGTAATAGGATTCGTGACGTGATTTTAGAACGACAATATATCCCTAAAGGGGCCATCATCATGAGACAAGGTGATGAGGGCACAACGGCTTATCTAATTCAATCGGGCGCTGTTTCTGTTTTTACTGAGCAGTCTGGTGAACGCGTTGAATTGGCGCGTTTGGAGACCGGGCAGATTTTTGGCGATACAGCTCTGATTTTTGACGGAAGACGAACAGCCTCTGTCTTGGCTGTTGAAGATTGTAATCTGATTATTATTACGCGTCAGGCTTTTCAGGAAAAGTTGAAGAAAAGTGATCCTACAGTTAGAGCGCTACTGACTATGCTTTCAAACCGTATGATGACGAATAATAACACGATGCTTCAAAATAAGAGCACTGTTGATGATCTTTCGCAAACGGCTCAGATGATTTATCAGAATTATGCTGATAGTTTGCCTGCTGATAAGTTGGAAGATTTGCAAGATATGGTGCTGCCAGCTCTACAAAATTTCTTTTCTGCTTTGGACGAGTTTCAAAAGAAGCACTCGTAATCCTTTCTCAATACACTATATTATCTGCTTACATGTCAGCGGAATTGCTGGCGTGATTAATTTCAAAGTCTTTGAAACTTATTGGAGCGGATAATCATGAAGTGGCTTATATCTATAATTTCAATTTTTGTACTGTTAATTGGGGTGGCGCTTATTGCTCCTAATTTTGTGAATTGGAATTCATATAAGGATCAAATCAAATCTCAGATATTAACTTTGAGTGGTCTTAACGCTGATCTTAATGGTGATCTCTCTGTCTCTATCTTGCCAAGCCCGCGTCTTTATATTGAAAAGGCCGTCGTTAGTAATCCGCAAAATGATAATGGCGTTATAGCCAGTATAGAGCAATTTGAAGTGCAGCTTGATATTGGTGCGTTAATTGATAAACGCATTGAGGTGAGTTCTATTCGTTTGGTTAAGCCTGAGATTACGATTGAAGAGCTCAGTAATGGGCGTTTGAATTTTATGACGGATGAGATTGAAGCGTTGCAGGCGTCTTCATCTGCTTCGGACAATGCTGCGTCTGATAAGGTTGCTTTACCTGTTTCTTTTGAATCGATTGTTATTGAGGAAGGGGCTTTTGTATATGCGAATGCGGCAAGCCGTATGGAGATTTCCGATGTTGATCTTTCCGTTTCTGCCCAAACATTGCAGGGGCCTTTTGAGGGTGATTTAGGATTAAAATATGCAGATAAGCCATTTGATGTGAGCTTTAAAACAGGTGCAATTGATATGAGTGATCTGAGCACCAGTTTGAATATTACCGGTCATTATGGCGATGCAGATTTTAGTTTTGCGGGTGCTGTTACGGCGGGGAGTGAAAATCCAAATGCGCAAGGGGATGTGAAATTAAGCGTTAGCGATCTTGCGCAATATATAAAAAATGATGCTGTGAAAGGTGCGCTTGAGGTCAGTGGCTCTTTAAAGGGTGATGCAAAAAATATAGCTCTTAAGAATTTGATTTTTAAGGCTGCTGGTCAGGAGCTTAAAGGTTCGGTTCAGGCTGGCTTATCACCTATCGCTGTCAGTGCGAATTTGAGCGCAGCGGATGTCTTGAAACTGGATCAATTTATACCCGCTCAAAACGCATCTGGAAGCCGTAAAACGGCTCAATCTCTTGCTGCTAGTTTGACGCAACTCGTTCCACAGACTTTAGAGCTTCCAGTTATTGAGGCGTTGGATGTTCAATTGAGTGTACCGGGTGTGGTGTATCAGGGTAAAAGTTTTGGTGGTGTTAATGCGGCGCTTGCCAAAAAAGCTAAAGGCTTTGGTGTGAATGCACGTGTGAATGATATTCCTGGTAAGGCTATTATTGAGCTTGATGCGGATTTGAGTTTTGATGAAGTTTCCAAATCAGGTAAGAGCGGTAGTAATATTTATAGTGGCGGTAAGGTGTCATTGCATCTGCAAGGGCAGGCGCAAAATACACCTGTAACCATTGAAGCGTTGAGCGGTCTTAAAGATTTGCCTTTGGTGAGTGCGCGTAAGATTGGCGTTATTGATGTTAAGGCGCATATTGATCCTAAAGCGGTTTATCTGGATGAAGCGCTTGTTAATTTGGATGATGACGCATATTCGCTTAAAGGATCACTGAGTGCCGATGCTGAAGGTGGATCGGATTTAGTGATAGTTTCTTTGGTTGCGGATGCGCTGGATGTGAATGATCTTATGGTCAAATCAAATTCATCAGATAGTAAAAAGGCAGCGAATGCTGGTGGGCTGAATTTGCCTTTTGATGTGAATGCGCAAGCCTCTATTCATATGCTTAAAGTGGGGGGGCAGGATATTAAGGGGCTAAAAGTTAGCACGAATATTGTTGATAATAAGATCATCGTTAAGAAGGTTGCTGCTGATAATGTAGCTGGTAATGCGCTTAACATTAATAGTGATATTACGATCGATATGAGCGGTGCAAAACCCTATCTTCAAGGGGCATTGGCTTTGGGTGATTTGAAGTGGCGTGGTCAAAAAACTGCGGCGCAGAAAAAAGGCACAGAACGTTGGTCTTCTGCTGTTCTTGATTTGACGGCTCTTAATTCTGTGAATATGGATTTTGATGTTTCGGCGAAGTCTATCGATTATGAGGGCTGGATTTTAAGTGCTCCTTCAATCAAGCTTGCCTTAAAAGATGGGGTGCTCAATGTTTCAGAGCTTAAAGCGGGTCTTTATGATGGGCAGTTCGTTGGGAGTGCGCTAGTACAGCAGCAAAATGGTGCTGTGAATTTAAGCTCGACATATGCATTGAGTGAGGTTCAGATTGAGCCGCTTGTGATATCATTTGCGGGGAACTCGATTTTGAAAGGCAGTGGAGGCGTTAGTGTAAATGGGGATGTGAAAAGCTCTGGTGCTTCTGTGAAGGCTTTGATCGGTGCGTTAAGTGGTCAGGGTAAAGTGAATGGTCGCAATATTATACTTCAAGGTATTGATGTGCAGCGCTTTGTGAGAGCGCTTTCCGATGAAGCTAAGCCAGGAGACTCGCTTTTGAATATGTGGAAAGGTGTTGGTTCAGGTGGTTCCTCTCAGTTTGCTACGCTTGATGGTTCTTATAGTATTAATAACGGTGTGATTAGCTTTGATGATATCTTGCTGGATGGTGATGCGGCTGCAATTAATACGAGCGGTCATGTTAATCTACCTGCATTTACTATTGCGAGTGAACATGAGATGAGTGTGAAGAACCGTGATGATGTACCGTCATTTACTGTGAAACTCTCTGGGCCATTGGATAACCCTGCGCAGACATTTGGTCAGGGTTTATTGCAAGATTACCTAAAGCGCAAAATTCAGCGTAAATTGCAAAAGGAGCTGGGCGATAAGATCAATAAAGAGCTTGGTAATAACCCTATAGGGAATGTGTTACAGGGTGTGCTTGGCGGTGGTTCTGCTGCTAGTGGCAATAATAATGATGCAGCGAATGACAATGACAGCGCAAGTGAAGATGAAGGCTCGCAAAATAGCGGTGGTAATAATAGCTCAACTGGCAGTGCTGCCGAGGATGCTGTTAGGGGGCTGTTGAATAACTTTATGAGATAGAGTGTTATCGTCATAGAGTAGGGGGAAGCCTCCTTATGATAGGCGTTCTTGCAGCTTGTTTAATATATAGAGTCTAATGGCGCTAGAGAGATTTGTTTCGGGTGTTCTGGCCTCATCAATCTCAGCAATGAGTTTATTTAGAGAAAGGCCGCGATGTGCGGCCTCTTTTTTCAAAGCACTCCAGAATTCATCTTCGAGCGTGATGCTTGTTTCGTGGCCGAGGATGTTGACTGAATGCTTTTTCATTGTTCAAGAATATGCTTTTTCACGAAATGAGACATTCTTCCATTTGTTATATGAATGATCTCTTCAGCACTAGCCCATTTTATAGATGTGAAGTTTTCTGGCTCATTTAAATTTATTTTCTCAACCTCTGGAGTTGAGCAGGCGAAAAAATGTAGTGTAATTCCTTCGCCAGCCTTTGTGCCTAGTTTTTTTGTGATAGTCGCCGTAACGTCTGTTTCTTCCTTGATCTCACGAATAAGAGCGTCTTCTAATGTTTCGCCTTTTTCTACCTTTCCGCTAGGAAAAGTTGGCGTGCCATCATGACGCTCCATGAATATGAAGCCGAGGCTTGATTTAACGATGCCTACAACAACATCCATAAATGGCTAGTCTCTTGGCTTAATCATATCAAGAGGGTTTACCCACTCTTTGAATTGCTCTTCCGTAAGAAGCTTGAGCTCAAGTGCGGCCTCTTTTAGTGTTGTGCCTTCTTGGTGGGCTTTCTTAGCAATCTTCGCGGCATTGTCATAGCCGATATGAGGGTTTAGTGCTGTTACAAGCATAAGAGAGTTATTCATAAGCTCTGTGATGCGGGCTTCGTTTGCTTCGATGCCGACAACACAGTTATCTGTAAAGCTGCGTGCACCATCAGCGATGAGGCGGATAGATTGAAGAACGTTATAGATCATCACAGGTTTGAATACGTTAAGTTCAAAATGACCGTTTGAGCCTGCAACTGAAACAGTTGTGTGGTTACCCATAACTTGCGCGCAGACCATTGTAAGTGCTTCACACTGTGTTGGGTTTACCTTGCCGGGCATGATTGATGAACCAGGCTCGTTTGCCGGTAGGATCAGCTCGCCAATACCGGAGCGAGGGCCTGAACCAAGAAGGCGAATGTCATTAGCGATTTTCATTAAGCTGACAGCAATTGTGTTAAGAGCGCCTGAGAGCTCAACCATTGCATCATGGGCTGCTAGAGCTTCGAATTTATTTTCTGCTGTTACGAATCTTAGGTTTGTGACCTTAGCTACGTTTTCTGCGAATTTCGTATCAAAGCCGACTTTTGAGTTAATGCCCGTTCCTACAGCTGTTCCGCCTTGAGCGAGCTGTAAAACGCGTGGCATGGCATCTTTAATGCGGGAGATGCCGTATTTAACTTGTGTTGCGTAGCCCGAGAATTCTTGTCCGAGTGTAAGCGGCGTTGCATCTTGAAGGTGTGTACGGCCGATCTTGACGATTTCTTTGAATTTTTCTGCTTTTTGGAAAAGGATATCTTCTAGATTATCTAAGGCAGGGAGGAGGCGGTCATGCACTTCCATAGCGGCTGCGATATGCATGACGGTTGGGAAAGTATCGTTTGAGCTTTGCCCCATATTACAGTGATCGTTCGGGTGAACTGGGCTTTTGCCGCCTTTTGTGCCGCTAAGCATTTCGTTAGCGCGGCCTGCGATCACTTCGTTGGCATTCATGTTTGATTGCGTGCCTGACCCTGTTTGCCAGACAGCAAGCGGGAATTCATTTGCAAGTGCGCCAGAGATCACTTCATCAGCAGCCTTTACGATGGCTTCGCCGATTTCTTTGTCCATGACGCCGAGATCCATATTTGTAAGGGCTGAGGCTTTCTTTTGAATGCCGAGCGCTTTAACAACTGGCTCAGGCATTTTCTCTGTGCCGATGTCAAAATTTTGTAATGAGCGCTGTGTTTGCGCACCCCAATATGCGTCGAAAGGGACTTCAATTTCACCAATGGAATCTGTTTCTATTCTTGTTTGCGCTGTCATTTTTTAGCTGCCTTACTTATTTAGAGTGTAAAATTGTAATATGGCCCATCTTTCGGCCTGCGCGAATATCTTGCTTACCGTAGTCGTGGATGCAAGCATTTTCTTGAGAGATGTAGTCTTTAACGGTGGTTATCTCATCGCCAATAAGGTTTAGCATCTCTGCATTAGAGTGACGGCCGATTGGGGCTATCGGTAGCCCGCAAACCGCGCGCACGTGATTTTCAAATTGGCTGCATGCGCATGCATCAATGCTCCAGTGGCCTGAATTATGTGTGCGAGGCGCTATCTCATTCGCTAGAAGCTTGCCGTCTTTAGTGACGAAAAGCTCAAGTGTTAAAATCCCTTTTAGATCAATGTGCTTAGCAAGGTTTTCTGTAAGATTTACAGCTTGGGCTGCAAGAATTGGATCAATCTTTGCCGGAACGGTTGTTTTTGAGAGAATATGGTTTTCATGCTCGTTTAGCATGGGGCCATAACTGGCCATTTTGCCATTTATATCGCGTGCTGTAATGACCGATATTTCGCATTCAAACGGGATGATTTCTTCGATGATTAAAGGATGATTTTTAAATTTCATCTTTATAGTATCGAAATTTGAACTCCTTGATATGCGGGCTTGTCCCTTACCATCATATCCGAAGCGTGTTGTTTTGATAATGACTTCATTGACGCCCCAATCATCAAAGGCAGCGATGAGGTCTTTTGCCGATTTTAGGGCGCGCCAGCGGGCGGTCGGAATATCAATGGAGTTGAGGTATGATTTTTCTTTTATACGGTCTTGCGAGATCTCTAAAAGTGATGTGTCTGGATAGACGGGCTTTAATTTTTTTAGATACTCTACTGTTTCTACAGGGATATTTTCAAATTCATAAGAAATATAATCAACTTGCTCTGCGAAATCTTTAAGAGCCTCTTTGTTATCATATGGGCTTAAGATTGTCTTGTAAGAGACTTGACTGGCGGGAGAATTTTCTTCTGGTGTGAAGATAATTGTTTTAATACCAAGGCGGGATGCTGCCATAGCGCTCATGCGCCCAAGCTGTCCGCCACCTAATATTCCGAGTGTTATATTTGTGTTCATAAGCGCTTTTATAGTCCAGCTTGCTGACTAAATAAATACTAAATTTGTTTAATCTACTGGTTCTTCGGCAACAGCGTTTGTTTGCTCTTTGCGATAGAGATCTAGCTCGGCTTCAATCACATCGTCATGAAGGGCGAGAATAGATGCGGCCATTAGGGCTGCGTTCTTAGCGCCTGCTTTTCCGATTGCGAGTGTCCCGACAGGAATGCCGCCCGGCATTTGAGCAATGGATAACAGGCTGTCCATACCGCTTAACGCTTTGCTTTCAACAGGAACGCCAAGAACTGGGAGCGGGGTCATTGACGCTGCCATACCCGGGAGGTGCGCAGCACCACCAGCGCCAGCGATAATGACATGCAGGCCGCGTTCTTTTGCTGTTTTGGCGTATTCTACTAAGCGATCAGGTGTTCTATGAGCTGAAACGATTTTTACTTCGTGGGGCACGCCAAGCTCGTGTAAAATATCGTGAGCATGTTTCATAGTTTCCCAGTCGCTCTGGGAGCCCATGATGATTCCGACTTTGGCATTTTGATCGCTGTTACTCATGTGTTTTTCATCTTTTCCGCTGTGAATGTTCGCAACATTTATTGTGAAAACGTTATAGCTAAAAGTTGCTGGCTAGGCAATGATATCATCAATCAGATCGCTCTCGATCTTTTGAATCATATCTTTAAGCCAGAGCTTTTTTTTCTTCAATTGCTGCATGTGCAGCAGATTTACTGGCTGGTTTGAAGTGTGGATGCGCTCAAGCATTTCGTCGAGGGCAGCATGCTCGCTTCTGTATTCTGCAAGCTTTACAGCAAGTTCTTCTTGATCTTCCATATGAGATTTTTTGTGTAATAGTTTAAGTCAATAAAGTTTAATGCTATCATACAATCTCTTGTTTGGTAACATAAAAACGATAGTTACCTTTTTTTTCTTAAAAGTGCAAAGATAAATATAATGGCAAAAACAATTGGGATTTTAACAAGTGGTGGTGATTGTGCTGGACTGAATGCGGTGATGCGCGCGGTGGTTAGCAGAGCGCGGCTATTGGGGTGGAAAGTTTTAGGTATTCAAAATGGTACGGCTGGGCTTTTGGATAAGCCTTATAAGGTGCGTGAATTAACAATACAGGATATTGATGGTTTTACGATGCGCAGGGGCGGCACGATCCTTGGTACGACCAATAGCCGTGATCCGTTTAATTACCCTATGGAAGATGGTAGCTATAAAGACCGCACAGATGAGATTATCGCGGCTATGAAAGAGTTGGGTATTGAAGCGCTGATCGGTATTGGTGGTGATGGAAGCTTTGATATTTTAAGCCGTTTAGCGAAAAAGGGCGGCATTAATATGGTGGGTGTGCCAAAGACGATTGATAATGACCTTGCGATGACGGATGTGTCGGTTGGTTTTGATACAGCGTTGGAGGTGGCGACAGAAGCGCTTGATCGTTTGCAGCCTACTGCGGCGTCACATGACCGCGTTATGATTCTGGAGGTTATGGGACGTGATGCGGGGCATATTGCTCTTAATGCCGGGATTGCAGGCGGTGCGGATGTGATCCTTATTCCAGAGATTAAATATAGCATTGAAGCTATTGCGAAAAAGATAGCGGAAGTGAAAGAGAGTGGGCGTAATTTTGCGCTTGTTATCGTCTCTGAGGCTGTGAAATCGCCTGATGGTGAGAAGCGTGAAGTTGTTTACCATGGCGGGGAAAAACGCTATGGCGGGATTGCAGACTTTTTGGGGCCTCGCATTGCTGAAGCGACCGGGTTTGAGACGCGCGCGACTGTGCTCGGGCATGTTCAGCGCGGGGCGCAGCCTACGCATAATGATCGTTTGCTGGCTTTGGCACTGGGGGTTAAAGCGGTTGACCTTATTAATGAAGGAGAGTTTGGCAAGATGGTTGCGTGGCAGAATCGCGCGGCTGTGGCAGTGCCAATTGAAGATGCAATCGCGAAATGCCGCGTTGTAGAGCCTACTGACCCTCTTATTCACACAGCGCGCTCATTGGGGATTTCATTTGGTGATTAAGTTTGAGCGTAGTATCATGGTATGGTGTTTATTGGGAGTGGGATTTTAAATGTTATATGTTGAGCAGTCTTTAGGGCCTGATGAAGAGTTGGTTCATGTCGGCCAGTTTCACTGGTTTTACACCGTTACAGCGTTTGCGTCTATTCTGTGGGGTGTTGTTGGAAGCCTGATTATTTTACAGCTTGTCATTGTCGGCTATATGTTCATGGAGCGCTTTCCTCAAGATATCAGTTTCTATCATGCTATTCAGTATATGCATCCTGGATTTAAAATTTTGGCTTTCGTTGTTTTTATCCTTGGTGTGATGAGCTTTGCGAAAAAAATGATTGTTAAAGCGACGACAGAAATTGCGATTACAAATAATCGTCTTGTTTATAAGCGTGGTCTTATCGCGAGGAATGTTGGTGAGATTAGTATTGACCGTATTGAGGGTGTGAATGTGCTGCAATCAATATTCGGGCGTATTTTTAATTATGGGCGTTTATCTATTCGCGGCATGGGGATTGGCGAGGTGATTTTACCTCCTATTGAATCGCCAATTGTTTTTAGACAAGCGATTGAAAAAGCGAGATCTATATAAGGTAGGGCTATTTATGAGTGAGACTGTTGTTAGAAAAAAAGACGTGAAGACGTCTTCTGAGAAAAAGAAATTGAGAAAAGCTTCTATTAATGAGCTTTTAGTTCCGGGTGAAGAGATTGTCTTACAAGGGCGTGTTCATTGGGCGATTTACTGGCGCACAGCGGCTGTGTTCTTATTGGCGCTCATTGTTGCAACTCAGATTGTTGAGCTTGGTGTTTTACTTCTGGGTAGTGCTATTTTAATGCTCATCCATGCATATTTGAAAAAAGAGATATTGCTGTTGGTGCTCACGAATAAGCGGGTGCTTGTTCGTTATGGTATTTTACAAGTTGATGTTGTTGATATGCGTTTTTCCAAGATTGAAAGTATAGAGCTTGAGCGCATGATACCGGGCTATATTCTAGGCTATGCAAATGTAGTTTTGATGGGCACGGGTAACCGCTATGTGGTTATTCCTTTTGTGGATAATGCGCTAGAGTTTAGACGCGCTTATAATAAGCTTACGCTTGTTGAGGATGAAGAGCTTAACAGCGAAGATGATTAAGGCATGCTCTTGTTGAGAGTGTTGTTTTCGTGCAGGTTTTCTAAAATATAGTTTTTTCCTAAATAGGCTTGTTTTTTGCCTAGAGTTCATACAATGTGCTTCCGTTTATTTATCTAAGGAGTTTATGAGCATGTATGATGAAAAACGCGCACACCCTAATGGCTGGGATAAAGAAAAATTAGTGAGCCGTTATGTGACGGAAGGGGCGAAGAGCGCACCTCACCGCGCGTATTATTATGCTATGGGCTTAACGGAGGAAGAAATCCATCAGCCTTTAATTGGTGTGGCGACATGCTGGAATGAAGCAGCGCCATGTAATATTGCGCTCTCACGTCAGGCGCAATCTGTGAAGGTTGGGGTTAAAGATGGTAAAGGCACACCGCGCGAATTTACGACGATTACTGTGACGGATGGTATTGCGATGGGGCATGAGGGCATGCGCTCATCTCTAGCGAGCCGTGAAGTGATTGCAGACTCTGTTGAGTTGACTATGCGTGGGCATTGTTATGATGGTCTTGTGGGGCTTGCGGGCTGTGATAAATCTTTACCCGCGATGATGATGGCTATGGTGCGTTTGAATGTGCCTTCTATCTTTATGTATGGCGGCACTATCTTGCCTGGTAAGTTTAAGGGCAAAGATGTTGATGTTGTGAATGTGTTTGAAGCGGTTGGCCAAAATGCTGTTGGTAAGATGTCCGATAAAGAGCTGCATGAATTAGAATGCGTTGCGTGTCCATCTGCTGGTGCATGCGGTGGTCAGTTTACGGCGAATACTATGGCGTGTGTGAGTGAAGCTATGGGGCTGGCTATTCCTCATTCTGCGGGCGCGCCTGCGGTTTATGAAAGTCGTGATGAATATGCTAAAGCTTCTGGTGAAGCGGTTATGAAGCTTATTAAGAATGGCGGGCCGTATCCGCGTGATGTTGTGACGCGTAAGTCTTTAGAGAATGCGGCAGCGATTGTGGCTGCGACTGGTGGTTCAACAAATGCGGCGCTTCATTTGCCAGCAATTGCGCATGAGGCGGGTATTGATTTTGATTTGTTTGATGTGGCTGAGATTTTCAAGAAGACACCATTGATTGCCAATTTACGTCCTGGCGGGAAATATGTTGCTAAGGATCTTTATGATATAGGTGGCGTGGGTGTTGTTATTAAAGAGTTGCTTGATGGTGGCTTTATGCATGGCGATTGCATTACGGTGACGGGCAAAACTTTGGCTGAGAATTATGCTGAGGTGAGCTTGCCTGCAGATCAGGATGTTGTTGTTTCTTGTAATAATCCAATCCGTCCTACTGGGGGCGTTGTTGGCCTTAAGGGGAATTTGGCACCTGAAGGGGCGATTGTGAAAGTTGCTGGGTTAGAGAATCTGGTATTTGAAGGGCCTGCGCGTGTTTTTGATGGTGAGCAAGCGGCTTTTGAAGCGGTTCAGCGCCGCGAATATAACGACGGTGATGTGATTGTTATTCGTTATGAAGGGCCAAAAGGCGGACCCGGGATGCGTGAAATGCTTTCTACGACGGCTGCTTTATATGGGCAGGGCGCAAATGTGGCTCTTATTACGGATGGCCGTTTTAGTGGTGGTACTCGCGGTTTTTGTATTGGACATGTGGGGCCAGAGGCCGCTGTTGGCGGCCCAATTGGTCTGATAAAAGATGGTGATATGATCCGCATGGATGCGAATACTGGCGCGTTAGAGGTGGATGTTTCTGATGAAGAGATGGAAAAGCGCCGTCAATCTTTTGTGCCACGCAAGACGAATTATAATTCTGGAGCGCTTCATAAATATGCGCAGCTTGTAGGGGATGCGCGTTATGGTGCTGTGACGCATCCTGGCGCAAAAGAAGAAACGCACGTATTTGTTGATTTATAAGAGCTGCGGCTGCATCTGAAATTATAAATTGAAAACTATCCAAGCTTTCTTGGTTTTGGATAGTTTTTGTTAACTATTTCCGTGATAGGATTGGCCTGTAAGAAATCACAGTGCCTACAATAAGTCCTATTATGATCAAGAAATGCACACGAAAATTTATGTTATATGCCGCTAGTGGAGCTATTATTGCTCTCAGTGCAGATATTATGGCAGAGGGTGTTCAGGCGCAGGAGCGTTTAGCTTCGGTTACATATAATAGTACGATTATAAAACCTATGAGTAATTTTGCTGAAGCTATTCAGCTGAATTTTGAAATTCCAGCGTTGAAAAGCGTTGTTGAGGATTATGATTCTCTTGTCAGTTTTTATCAAGCGCGTGCGAATGAGCCTTTTTGGGTGTCACGTTCAGGTATGAACTCTAATGCCAAAGAGTTGGTTCATTTACTTGAGAAGAGTTGGACACATGGTTTAAACCCTTATCTCTATAATTTAGATAAAATTCGTGGGCTTGCTGATGCGCGTACAACCGAGCGAAAAGCGGCTTTAGATATTCTTCTGAGTGATGCTTATTATCGCTATATGAAGGATCTAAGTGGTATTCGTGTTGACCCTAAAGGGCTTCGCACAAATATTAGTTATTGGAAGCAGCCCTTATCTGCTGCGGCGCTTTTTGGGCTATTAAATGATGTCGATGATGTTGAAGATATTGCTTATAAAGTGGCGCCGAAGGGGCGTACATATGCGAAAATACGTGCCGAGTTGCAAGATGTTGTGATGCGTCCTGCTCCAAATTATGAAACTTTACTTCCAATAAATATCAATGGGTTATTGAGACCAGGGGATCGTTCTGATGCTATTCCGCATCTGCGCGCGAGGTTGTCTGTTGAGCAAAAAGGTGAAGATGCTCTTTTTTATGATGCTGAGCTAGCACGCGCTGTTACGCGTTTTCAAAGAGAGAGTGGCGTAAAGCCTGATGCTATTATTGGGCGACAGACTTTAGAGCTTTTGAATGTGACGCGTGATGATAAAATTAAGCAGCTTATAGCTAATTTAGAGCGGCTTCGTTGGGTTGATGATTATAAGCCTAATAAGTTTATCGTTGTGAATATACCGTCTGCTACGTTATGGGCTGTCGATAAAGGGCAGGTTTCATTTGAAATGCCTGTGATTGTCGGCAAGTCTAAGCGCCCTACAAATATGTTTATCACAGAGATTCATGGGGTGCGTTTTAACCCCAATTGGACCGTTCCTAAGACTATAAAAGAAAAAGATATCTTACCAGAATTGATTAAGAACCCAGCTTATCTTACTGATAAGGATATGGAATTGATTATGGGGCAGGGGGCTGATGCTGTCTCGATTGACCCAACGTCTATTGATTGGTCTTCAATGAGTAAGAGTGATCTTAAATATTTTAACATGGTGCAAAGTCCGGGTTCTAATAACCCGTTGGGGCGCTACCGTGTTTTGATGCCAAATCCTTATAATATCTATCTACATGATACGAATAGCCCAGAATATTTTGAGAAAGCTTCGCGTGCTTTGTCATCTGGATGTATTCGCATGAAAGATCCTGCCCGAGTCGCTGATTTCATTATGCATAGTAATGAGGATTGGAGTGAGGATGTCATGCAGCAGACCCTTAATAAGGGGAAAATGCGTGATCTATATATTCAGCAAACGATTCCTGTGTATCTCTTATATTACACCGTTTGGATGAATGAGAGTGAAGAGATTGTCTATGGTCGAGACCTTTACAGACATGATCAGACTTTGTTCAATTTGCTCTCAGAACTTGACGGAATCTTTATTCCTGTGGATAATAACGGAAATATTAATCCTATTTGATTCTAGGTGATTGATATTATCTTCTTGAAGTGGTTTCATACATTTATTGGATGTTTACCCTTTACTCAATTGTGATTTCTGTATAGGACATATCTGTCCTGTTTATCGGGTTTAAAAAATATAGGTGTAAGGTAATGATAGATATCAAAGCTGATTCTTTGTTGGATCGTCGTGAGATACTTAAAATGGGCCTTTGCGGGTTTGTAGCTACAGCGACACCGTTTTTGCTGAGTACTGAAGCTAAAGCTTCATCTTCGACGTGGAGAACTTCTTTTCGTAATGCACATACTGGTGAGAGTTTCAACGGCGTTTATCGCGTTGGTAACAAATATCTTCCAGATGCATTTGAGCGCATTAGTTATGTTTTGCGTGATTTTAGGACGGGCGAAGTATTTCCTATGGACCCTCGTGTCGTCGATATTATGACGGTTATTCATAAAAAGACTGGCATGAGCACGCCGGTTAATATTCTTTCTGGTTATCGTAGCCCTAAGACAAATGCGAACTTACGTGGTGCGACATCTGGCGTGGCTAAAAACTCATTCCATATGTATGGTCAAGCGCTTGATATCCGTGTCCCAGGCTATAAAACAAGCGGTATCCGTAAGATCGCAATGGGCCTAAAGGCTGGTGGCGTTGGCTATTATCCTAAGAGCGGTTTCGTGCATGTTGATACAGGTAATGTGCGTAGCTGGTCTATGTAAGATTTAATGACTTTGCTCTTAAAATAGAAGCAGAGCTTATAAAAATAATTTAGATAAAACTTTTCCGTAATGGGATTATACTGTATTGTTCAGCCTTTCTTAATTTAAGAGAGGCTTTTTTATGATCCTCATAGCTTTTGGAGCCAATTTGCCAAGTCATGTCGGAGCGCCGCGTGATACGGTTATTGCAGCACGTCAGTATCTACTTGAGCATGGTTTTGTACGCGAAGTTGCATTTTCTTCTTTGTGGTTTAGTGCGCCAGTTCCTGCGTCTGATCAACCGTGGTATTGTAATGCAGTGATGGCTGTTGAGAGTGATTATGAGCCATTAGAGCTGTTATCTAAGCTTCATGAATGTGAGAGAGCTTTTGGTCGTGAACGTATTGAGGGGGATCGTAATGCGGCGCGCACATTGGATTTAGATGTGATCGCGTATCATGATGTCGTTTCTAATGATCCTCATTTGGAGTTGCCGCATCCGCGTATGGCTGAGCGCGGTTTTGTGCTTAAGCCTTTGGTGGAGATTGCTAAAGATTGGATGCATCCTCAATTGCAGTTGAGCGCTGAAGCTTTGCTAGCGCGTTTGCCGCAGCTAGATCAAGATGATCTGCATTTATTTGATAAGGCGGCTGCTTAAATGGCTGTTCATGCAAAAAATCAAAATCAGGAGAGGAAGAATGCGCGTCAATTTCTTGATGGAACGCATGTTATGGGGATTGTGAATGTTACCCCTGATAGTTTTTCGGATGGGGGGAAGTTTTATGCGCTTGATAAAGCTATTGAGCATGGGCTTAGGCTTCTTAAAGAGGGCGCGACCATATTAGATATTGGCGGTGAGAGTACGCGGCCTGGTTCTGTCGCGGTTGATGTTGATGAGGAAATTGCGCGTGTTGTGCCTGTGATTGAGGCTTTGAGGGTTGAAGCTCCATGGATCTCAATTGATACACGTAATGCAGCGACTATGGAGGCTGCGCTTAAAGCGGGAGCGAGCATTATTAATGATGTGAGCGCTCTTGAGCATGATCAAAGGAGTGTTTTTGTCGCGTCTGACGCAGAGGTTCCTGTTATTTTGATGCATATGGTAGGGAAGCCTAAAAATATGCAAGATAATCCTAATTATATCAATGTGGTAGAGGATGTTTTAAAATATTTTTCTGAGCGCATTTCATATTGTGAGGCGCACCGTATCGATGCTGATATGCTTATTCTTGACCCAGGTATCGGCTTTGGTAAAACACTTGAGCATAATCTCTTACTGCAAAGAAATATAAGGCTTTTTCATGATTTAGGTTTGCCGCTTTTGCTCGGGACTTCTCGAAAAAGCTTTATTGGGAAAATTTGTGATGAAGAAGACAGTGTGGAGCGTCTTGGTGGTTCACTGGCTTCTGTTTTATATGGCTTAACGCAAGGCGTGCAGATTTTTCGTGTGCATGATGTTAAGGAGACTGTGCAGGCGATAAAAATCTGGCAGTCTATTGATGGTTAGACATTAGATGTCATAATTTTTTGATTTTGTCCTGATTATTTCACCCGTGCTTTCATCCAGATCATACTCAAAAATTATCCAAGGGAATGATGGGTTTTTTGGATTTGGTATAAACTCGTATAGATGAGCATTTTTGAAATTGGTTGAGCTTTCCTTTTCATAGAGTGCGGCAAAGGCGCGCATTACACCGCCATGGCACGCTATGAGAACCGGTTCATTGAAGCGCTCTAAAGCATTGGTTTTCCCTGTTTTGACCCTTTGGAAGAACTCTTTTGCAGTTTCACCGCCTTCGATATCTATCCATTTTAAAAACTCATCTAAACAGGCTTCATAAGGTGCTCCCTCATGGATGCCGCAATGTTTTTCGCCTAGGTTTTTATCTTCGAAGAGAGGGAGGTTTAGATTTGTATTTATAATATGTGCGGTATCACGTGCGCGGCAAAGATGGCTATGAAATATGGCCACTGGTTTGATCTCTAATTGCTCTATAATGCGCCGCGCTTTATCGGCTTGTTGGCGGCCTAACTTTGTTAGCGCTGTTTCAGTATTGCCTGCCATGATCCGTTTTTCATTAGCCTCAGTTTGGCCATGGCGGATCATATAGAAATGTTTTAAAGGCAGCGGCATAGAAAATTCTTTTTTATTTATAAGACAATAAGCTGATTATGCATATCTTTAAGGGCTGAAACAATACTTTGTGCTGCCAGCATTGAGCTTTTAGGATTTGCCGGGTCTGGCTTATTCTCAATACGGCTATAAAGCGTGCTGTATGTTCCTTCAATGGTGAGCTCGTGCATATTGCCTTTGGCTTCTGGATCTGCCCAAATCTCCACACGTGTTTTTTCAGGACCGAGGGCTGCTAGGGAGAGTGTTGCTGCGACATTTACATTTGCAGGAAAGGCGTTTGCAGCCTCAAAAGCATTACCTTCGAAGATTTTTGTTTTGGTTTTAATTTGCGTTAAATCTATCCCCATTTTATCCACATAGGGGGCGCCGGTAAAACCACGTGGATGCTTAGTTGATGCTATTTTGCTGCTTATGATTCCCAGCTCTTTTAGCGCTTTTACGCCATCTATGCCTGATAGGGCTCCAGATGGTACGATTATGCGGCTGTGGGTATCTTTGTGGATATCTAAAATTTCCGGATAAATTAGCAAAGCGCATGATGAGATCATTATGAGTGTTTTTTGCGCTTTTAGCACTTTTTCCGCTAGCTCTGGTACGGCCTTTGGCGGAAGGCATTCAACAATGATGTCACATTCATTAGCGAGCTCGTCAAAATCTACATAAGGTATATTAAAGTCTTTATTCGGAGTGAGGTCACTTAGATGGGTGAGCTTTAAACCGTCTATTCCATTTATAAGAGCGTGTGCTACGGCGGAACCTAGTGCGCCAGTGCCTGCGATGCCAACTGAGAGGGTTGTATTTGTGGGGACGGAAATGCTCATGCTCTGGTCTTTCTTCTTATTTAAGCTTATCCTTTTGACATGGAATATTGGCAAGATCAAGGCATAGTCATTAATGTGCGCGCGCATGGCGAAAATGGAGCGATTGTTTCTATTTTAACGCAAGAGCATGGGCGTGCTGCGGGCTATGTGCGTGGAGCGCGAAGCTCTAAGATGCGCGGGACATTAGAGCAGGGCAGTGTTGTTGATGTGGAGTGGAAGTCCCGTACAGCCGATGGTTTGGGGGCTTTTAATTTAGAGCTACAAAAATCATACGCAGCGCTTCATCTTGATCATGCTCTTAAGCTTGCAGCTTTGCAGGCGGCTTGTAGTTTATGCCATGAAGCCTTGCCGGAACATGAGGCGCATAGCGGTATTTATTTTGGAATGCTTGCTTTGTTTGATCAGCTTGATACTGATGTCTGGGGGGCGGCTTATATATTGTGGGAAATTGCACTTTTAAAAGAGCTTGGCTTTTCACTGGATTTAACGCGTTGTGCTGGTGGGGGGAGTGATCAAGCTCTGGCTTATGTTAGTCCGAAAACTGGTAAAGCGGTGAGTTATCAAGCGGGGGAGCCTTATAAAGATAAGCTTTTAAAACTGCCTGAGTTTTTGCGTCCTCAAGGCGGTGAGATTGATTATGAGGAAATCCATAAGGGGCTTGAAATGTGTGGTTATTTCCTAGAGCGATGGGTTTTTGCACATCATTCTCGCGGAATCCCGCCATCACGCTTGCTTTTTGGTGAGCGTTTTGCCAAAACTCTAAAGATAGATAAAAATGCGCTTGTAAAAGAAGAAGGTCACTATGCCGCAGGATAATCAAATTATTGAGCATAATATTATTGATCAGCAAATGGGGGATTTGCTCTCTGATCGTTATTTATCCTATGCATTGTCTACGATTATGAGCCGTTCGCTGCCGGATGTGCGCGATGGTATGAAGCCGGTGCATCGTCGCCTTATGTATGCGATGTATCAGCTTAAGCTTAGCCCGAATACTGCGCCTAAGAAATCAGCGCGTGTGGTTGGTGATGTGATTGGTAAGTTTCACCCGCATGGTGATACGGCTGTTTATGATGCGATGGTTCGCTTGGCGCAAGACTTCGCGCAACGTTATCCGCTTGTTGATGGGCAAGGTAATTTTGGTAATATTGATGGTGATAACGCGGCTGCTATGCGTTACACAGAGGCGCGCTTAACGGATGTGGCGCTTCTTCTTTTAGATGGTATTGAAGAAAATGCTGTTGATTTTCGTCCTACTTATGATGGGTCTGAGAATGAGCCGGTTGTCCTACCAGGCGGTTTCCCAAATCTATTAGCAAATGGCACAAGCGGTATTGCTGTGGGGATGGCTACCTCTATTCCTCCGCATAACGTAGCGGAGCTTTGTGAAGCTATGGAGGTTATGCTGGAGCGTGACCCGACAGTAGCAGAGCTTTGCGATATAGTTGGCGGGCCTGATTTCCCTACTGGTGGGACATTGGTTGAAGATAAGGCTGATATTGTAAAAGCCTATGAGACGGGCCGTGGCTCTTTCCGTGTTCGTGCGAAATGGGAAAAGGAAGATTTGAAGCAAGGGCAATATCAAATTGTCGTTAGTGAGATCCCTTATCAGGTACAAAAATCTAAACTTATCGAAAAAATTGCTGAGCTTATTACATCTCGTAAGCTGCCGATGCTTGATGATGTTATTGATGAATCAGCAGAAGATATTCGCCTTGTTCTTGTGCCCAAGAACCGTAATGTTGATCCGAATTTGTTAATGGAAGCGCTCTTTAGAAATTGTGATTTAGAGAGCCGTTTTTCATTAAATATGAATATCTTAGAAGGTGGCTTGGTGCCTAAGGTCATGACCCTAAAAGAGGTCTTGCAAAATTGGCTCAATCACCAGCAAGAGGTTTTGGTTCGTCGTTCACAATATCGCCTTGAAAAAGTTCTACATCGCTTAGAAGTTTTGGAAGGCTATTTGGTTGTTTATCTCAATATTGATGAAGTAATCCGTATTATTCGTTTTGAAGATAAGCCTAAAGAAGAATTGATGAAGGTTTTTGATCTCACTGAGGTGCAGGTTGAAGCTGTTTTGAATTTACGTTTGCGCCGTTTGCATAAATTGGAAGAGATGGAAATCCGCTCTGAGCATGATGAACTATCGAAAGAGCGTGATGGTTTACAAAAGCTCATTGCTTCTGAAGCGCGTCAGTGGACACGTATTAAAAAGCAGATCGGGGAGCTAAAGAAGAAATTTGGCCAAGATACTGAGCTTGGTGCGCGCCGTACAGTTATTGGTAATGCACCAGCGCCTGTTGTTGTAGATTTAGAAGCCGCCATGATTGAGAAAGAGCCAATTACAATTATCTGCTCACATCAGGGCTGGATTAAAGCGATGAAGGGGCATGGTGTTTCTCCTAAAGATGTAAAATATAAAGATGGTGATAAAGAGGCCTTTATCTTAGAGGCGCAAACAACGGATAAGCTTTTAGTCTTTGGTACGAATGGTCGTTTTTACACGCTAGGCTGTGATAAATTACCGCCAGGGCGTGGCTATGGTGAGCCTTTACGCTTAATGCTCGAATTGCCAAATGATGCTGAGGTGGCTCAACTTTGCTTACATGAAGAAGGGCTTAAATTCTTAGTTGTCGCGAGTACGGGGCATGGCTTTATTGTACCGAGTGCTGATTGTATCGCGCAAACCAAAAACGGTAAGCAGGTTCTGAATGTCTCTTCTGGTAAGGCGCAAGCTAAAATCTGTAAGCCCGTAGGTAAAGATGATGATATGGTCGCTGTGATCGGTCAGAATAGAAAATTACTTGTTTTCTATATTGAAGAGTTACCAGAAATGGGGCGCGGTAAAGGTGTTATCTTGCAGAAATATAAAGATGGTGGCGTGTCTGATGTGAAAAGCTTTGTTCAAACAGCGGGCTTGGAATTTAAGTATGGGGCAGGAACAACTGTTGTTGAAGATGTATCTCCATGGCTTGGTAAGCGAGCTTCAGCAGGGCGTATGCCGCCAAATGGTTTCCCCAAAAATAATCAGTTCGATTAATCTGCGATAATTATATTGTGAGTGTTGATAAAGCGGCACATTCATAAAGATATGTCGCTTTATTGTTTAAGAGCGTTAAGGGAAATCTACGGCGCCAGAGCTTTTCTTAAAGGTACCTATTTTAGGGAGGGCAGGTGCAGGGCGCTCTTTTGCACGCTCTTCAGATTCGCGGATCATTCTCGCTTTTTCGTCTTCTTCGATTTTCTTTATCTCATCGGCAGCTTCAGCTTCTGCCTTTTTGTAGAAGTCAGGATTTGTAAGCTCTTCTTTTAAGAGTACGATAGAGATGCGTCTGTTGCCGGCGCGTGTTGGTTCATCTGGGTAGAGATGCTCCGTATCTGCTTTACCTACGACGTTATTGATACGCTCTTTAGGGAAGCCGCCATCTAAAAGAACACGGCGTGATGAGTTCGCGCGATCGGCGGAGAGTTCCCAGTTAGTATAGCTAGCGCTTTTACCGTAGGGAACGCTGTCTGTATGGCCGCGGATAGATATTTCGTTTGGCTCTGGCTCTATAACGTCACCGACTTTATTTAGGAGCGTTTTTGTTTTTTCATACATACGCGCCGAGCCTGTTGCAAACATTGGATTGCCCTCGCGGTCAATGATTTGAATGCGCAGCCCTTCTGGTGTGATGTCAATCACCAGATTATCTTTCATCTTTTCAAGTTCAGGGTTGTTTTCAATGGCAGCTTCTAGCTTTTTCTTGGCCTCTTCCATGCGCTGTAATTCTTCTTGGCGCAGTTTTTCTTTTGCTGCTTCTATGGCTGCTTCTTTCAGTTCTTCCGATGAGCCAGCATTTTTCTCATTGCCTTGAGTTTTTCTGGAGGAGCGATCATTAACGCTTGAGCCGCTAGGTCTTGGAGATGTTATAGGCTGAACGTTGGTGACTTGAGCGCCTTCGGGTGCGACAGATAGGCCGCCAAGAACGCCGCCGGCACCACTTTCAGATTGAGATACTTTAGGATGCGTTGGATCAAAGTAGTTCGAGATTGCGTTTTTTTGCTCCTCGGTTGTTACATTTAAGAGCCAAAGAAGAAGGAAGAAAGCCATCATCGCCGTTACGAAGTCAGCATACGCAACTTTCCATGCGCCGCCGTGGTGGCCGCCGCCTTTTTTAATTTTCTTAACAATAATGGGCTGGAGTTCGCCTTCTTCGTCAGCCACCTAAGACCTCTTTTTAATATTCATATGTGTTTGTTATGCGCCAGGCGCAGGAAGTTCGTTTAGACGTTCTTCTAATTCTTGGAATGTCGGCTGCACATCATGTGGTAGGAATTTTCGTGCAAATTCAACAGCAACTTGTGGGGCTGCACCATTTAAGAATGCGATAATACCAACTTTGATACATTTAAAGTACATAACTTCTGTTTCTGCTTTCGCAGTCATAGCACCTGCGATAGGTGCAATCATACCGTATGATACCCAAACCCCAAGGAAGGTACCTACGAGCGCTCCACCAATCATCTTGCCTAGAACCTCCGGTGGTTCAGAAATCGAGGACATTGTTTTGATAACACCTAAAACAGCCGCAACAATACCAAGGGCAGGGATACCATCAGCCATTGTTTGTACGGCATGACCTGGATGGCCTTCATGATGTTCAATTGTTTCAATTTCTTCATCAAGTAAAGCCTCTAATTCATGTGGATTTTCATTGCCTAAGGAGATAATTCTCAAGTAATCACACAAGAAAACGAGGGCATGATGGTTGTGTTGAAAGCTTGGGAATTGTTTAAAAATCTCACTCTCTTCGGGGTTTTCAATATGGCTTTCAAGCGCTAGCCAACCTTTGGTTCTGGCTAATTTGAAAATGGTAAATAGAACTGAAAGCAGCTCCATATAATCATCTTTTGAATAAGCAGCCGGCTTTGTTAAGGCACTCAAATATTTTATAGAGCCTTTAATGACTTCACCATTATTAGCAACGAGGAACGCGGATACCGCACATCCCAAAATAATAACGACCTCCCCAGGCATAGCAGTCAATACAAGCATGAGAAGCTTCATGAATTTGGGCATGTCGAAACCCATGGCAATTAAGAGACCACCAAATGTGCAAACAAAAACTAAGATAAGGCCGACTAGTTTCATGACTTTGTAATATATACCTTTAGCTAGGAGTTAGCGGGTAAGCAGTAAGTTTATATTTAAGAAGCAGCAATGTTTATTTTGCGGTTTTTTTGAAAAAATAGCAAGGATGCGCGAGGTGTTTATACCAAAAATGATTTTATTTTTGTGGCGGAATGAAGTTCGGAGATTCCTGCGCTCCACCAAAAAGTTCGCCTTGGCCGTATTGAACGCCAATGCTTTTTAGAAGCTCTAGCTGTTCTTGTGTTTTTATGCCTCTGGCATAAATGGTGATGTTTGCTTCTTTGCATTCTTTACTCACTTGAGCATATGCCATTTGTGTTCTTTTGTCTTTTAAGAGGCGCTTTGTGTATTTACGGTTTACTTTGATGCTGTCTGCGGAAAGTGTTGTTACTAGCTCTAGCGCTGTAGAATCTGCATTGCAGTTATCAAGTGTGACATCGAAGCCGAGGTCTCTTAACATTTTTATAAACTTCGCAGCTTTGCCCATATCTTTAATTTGGGCGGAGTGTGATATTTCAAAATGAAGGCGCTCTGGTAAGTTCTGGCCTTTTAGGAGTTGTTCTTTTATTTTTTCTAAGAATTGCTGATTTTCAATACATGTGGCAGAGATGCTCATTGAGAATTTGGTTCTTGAGCCACCTGATTTGAAGTTGATGTGATTTACGACGCGCTCACAAAAGGAAATGTTGAATGAGGGCATGAGCCCTGAATCTTCAGCGATCATCATCCATTCTTCTCTATTTCCGGTGTGAAAGTGAGGGACGATCTCGTAGTGAATCGGTGTTTGGTCTTCAAGTGTCATGATTGGGAGGAAGTGAAGACCAAAATCAACGCGGTCAATAATGCTCTTGAGCTCGTCAACTTTATCTTTTTGTTCAGTCGCCAGTTTTCTCAAGGTTTCGCTGAACTCAGAAAACTCTAAATCTTTTATGTCATCGGTTGCTTCAAAGCCTGTGAGCATGTAAGCGAGGGCCTTTTCTGCACCCCAATCTCCGACTTTATCTAAGTCAGCGACGACTGTTAAATCTTCAGGGATGTAACCTGTGGTGCCATCTGGAGCATGTTTCTTCGCGATTTGACCAAGTTCAGCTTTGAAGCTTTCTATGTCTAAATCCGGGTCATGAGGAAGGAGGTATTTATTGTCATCAATTTTGCATGGATTGACATTGTTGAATGAGTTGCTTTGAAGAAAACTCGCCAGTTCTTCCTGGAATTTTCCAAAAGCTTCGTCATCAAATTCTTCTATTATTTCCTGTGTAAAACCAAAGTCAAAGAGGGTCATTTCCGGATCAATGCCCATAGATTGTCCGAAGTCGAATATCTCATCTGCATCATCTTTGAAATCGGAAACGCTGGCAAGATCCCCATGGTGAACTGGGGGCGATGCAGCGAGTTTGCTCATAAGCTTGTTGCTTAGGCCGAGAGTGATGTAAAACCCTTCGCTGCCTGGCATCTTAATGCCCGTGAGTACGGCTTTGCGCCTAGAGATGCTTTCGTCTAGATCAACGAGAACTGGGCCGCAGCGTTTGCCAGGCTTTGCCTTTTCATATAATTCAATGAGCTGGGCTTGGTCATAGGCAGAAAATAAATCCAGCCATTTCTTGCCCATCAGGTCTTCTTCGCCAAAGCCTGTCATGCCTTTTGATGCGCCCAATGTGAAAATAACTTTGCCCGTATCAGAGGCTTCAATGAATAGGTCTGCAGATGCAAAGGCGAAAGCGAGGAAGAGGTCTCGTTGTTTTTTTATCTTTTGATCTTTATTATCAGACATATGAATATTTATGTGTAGGACGGTTTAAGGCTATGCCTTGTGTAAGGCTATCGTAATATAAACTGATTCTTTATAACATATTATTAATGAATATCGTTGGCTTTAAAATTTTAATTGAATAAAATTACTTTTCTTTTGTCTTTAATCCCTATAGAAAATACAGGTTTACGTTTGTGTATTAGGCTAATAATTTCGGGATTTGTGGGAGGCTTTGGTGTTTACCTTTGCTATTGATCCAATCATACATATGTGGTTTGCGCTGGCTGTTACGGTTTTTGCTGTAACATCCTTTATACGTGAGCGCGTTCCAATTGAAGTGACATGTGTGACTTTGTTAACTGTCTTGCTCTTATTCGGGCAGTTTTTCCCTTTATATAATGAGACAGGCGATAATCTACTTCGTGCTTCTAGTTTTTTGGCTGGATTTGCAAACCCATCACTTATAGCCGTGCTTGCGTTGCTTGTGATGGGGCAGGGCATGATCCAAACTGATGCATTGCGTCTTATGACGAATTACTTTGTGGCGACGAAAAAAGAGCGTGTTTGGGCGTCTATAATTGCCATTATGCTATTCATTTGTGTGTTAAGTGCATTTATGAACAACACGCCGTTAGTTGTTATTGCAATTCCATTTATTCAGGCTCTTGCTAATAGTGCGGGCATGTCGGAAAGCCGTGTGATGATCCCGCTGAGCTTTGTGGCGATTTTAGGTGGTATGACAACATTGGTTGGTTCATCTACGAACCTTCTTGTTTCAAGCTCTTTAGTTGAGCTTGGCTATGAGCCTTTAAGCTTTTTCTCTTTTGCAGTTCCTGGTGCTATTATGGCGGTCATCGGCTTGGTCTATGTGATCTTAGTTGTACCGCGTTTGCTGCCTGATCGTTCTTCTATGGTGAAGGATTTTACAAATGCGAAGAAAGAATTTGTAGCGGAGATGGATGTTGCTGCAGATTCACCTTTAATTGGTGTCGAATGCGTTGATGGCAAATTCCCTGTCCTTGGTGATTTGAATGTAAAGCTTATTCAACGTGCTGGGCACTTAATCTTACCACCTTTCGAAAATTACCGTATTGAAGAGAGTGATATTTTGATCGTGGCGGCTAATAGAGAAACGCTCGGCGATCTTTTGTCTAAATATCCTGGGTTTTTGTTATCAGAAGAAGATAACCAGTATATTAAGCCGGAAAAAGATGAGCCAGGGATGGATGCTGATAAAGCTGAAACACGTGTTATGGCTGAAATTATGATCACCCCAGCTTCGCGGATGGTTGATATGTCTTTGGAACATGTGAATTTTCAAAGACAGTTTGGTGTAATTGTTTTAGGCATTCAAAGACGGGCGAAAGCTGTGCGTCGTCGTTTGGGCCGCATTCGTTTAGAAGCCGGGGATGTGCTTTTAATTACTGGTAAGCGGCGCATGGTTGATGGTTTGCGTGATAACACGGATGTGATTGTGTTGTCAGGTTCTCGCCGTGACTTATTATTGCCACGTAAAGCGCCTATTGCTGCGGCAGTTTTTGCTTTGACGATTTGCTTGGCGGCTTTGAATGTATTGAGCATTCCTGTGGCAGCGATTACGGGCGCAGTCTTGATGATTGCAACAGGCTGTTTGAATATCAGGCAAGCTACGCGTGCTATTGATCGTAAGATCTTCTTGCTTGTGGGCTCTATGCTTGCTTTGGGTGTAATCCTTCAGGTTTCTGGTGGTGCGCATTATATCGCTGAGCAGATATTAGCGTTGCCATTCGTGCAGACACCCGTGGCTATGGCGGCTGTTTTGTTTATCATTGTGGCTTTAGCGACCAATGTTTTGACAAATAATGCGTGCGCTATTTTGTTTACGCCTATCGCGATGAGTATTGCGAGTGGTTTGCCTGAAGCTGAGGGGGCTGCATTTTCTATGGAGTTTATATTTGCAGTTACCGTTATTTTTGCGGCGAACTGTTCTTTTGCCTCGCCAATTGGTTATCAAACAAACCTTCTTGTGATGGGGCCGGGGCATTATCGCTTTAGAGACTTTATAAAAGTCGGTGTCCCCTTGATGTTTATATTATGGATAAGTTATATTGGTTTGCTGAAATATTATTTTGGTTTATAAGCTTTTATTCTTTTCTGTTTAGCTTCTCTCAACAACAATAAAAATAAATATGATCATTACACCTTATAACCCTAGAGACAGATATAAAAGACGTGCCGCTGATCAGATGGCGGGATTGTTAACTGTGGTTGCTTTAATCGCTGTTTCATTTGGCTTAGGTTTTTGGTTGGGGGGTAAAAACTCTAGCTATCAATATGGTGTGATGCAGAGAGAAGTCGTTGAGGTGAACGAACAAAATCTTGAGCTGCAAAATACAGTGACAGAACTTCGTGCTGAGGCGCAGACAGCTGTCGCGCGTTATGAGCAAGTGCAGAAGCTCTATAACCAAATGGCACCAGAAGGGCCTATGCGTGATTTGGTGAAAATGCTTAAAGACCAAGTTGATGAAGGGCGTGATCCCGAGCGCTTGGCGTTTCTAATTCGCTCTGCACGACCACCAAGAAACTGTAGTGAGGCCCAATCCAGACGCTTTGTTGTCAGTACACCTGCTTATAGCGGGCCTGAGAGTAAACTTGTTTTGGCTGATGGCGCATTGGTTGTGGCTGCTGAAGGCGCTTCTGCGTTGAATTCTCAAGGTAAGCCTGAAGCATGGTTTGATCCTTCTAAGCGGATAAAACTTAGCTTTGCGCTTTTAGGCGGGCAGGTTGAAAAGAAGGAAGCAATTTTGCCAGTGCATCATTCTGTTGTTGTCGATGATCGTGAATATCGATTTACAATCACAGACGGTGCACGTTCATTTGCTAAGGTCACATATGATAGCTGTGATTATCCTTAAACGTGGATATGTTTTACTGAACTAAAGCTCTAATAAAATCTTCAGGTTTAGCTTCTATTGTAAATGTTACAACTTGTGCACCTTTTAAGTTAGGCGCCGTGCCTGTTAGTTCTATTTCAAACAAATATAAGCCACGTTTTGCAGGCTCTAATAGCTGTCTCGCTTTTAGGAAGAATCTGCTGTAGCTAAAGTTTTTAAGACTTTTCTTGAGACGCGCTCTGTTTATGCTTGAGGCGGTAATGGTCGGGAAGTTTTTACCTGCATTAACTTTAATGGTACCGCGTGAATTGCTTTTTACGGCTAATCCGGTTATGTATGGCTTATCTTTATTATATTTTAGCTGCATGAAAGCGTCATGCTCGATGCCTAAAATCTGATTTCTAAATGTTAATTCTAAAGCGTCCTTATGTATTGTTTTAAGGAGGATTTCAGAACCTTCTACACCGTTAAGTGTCGCTAGTATCTCTCTGCTGGTTGGTAGGAGTTTGTGCTGATTTAGAAAATCAAAAAACTGTCCCATATTTCTTGCGTAAATATAGCCCGAAATATCTTCAGGGCGATTGATGTTATCAATGGCTAAGCCTAGCTCGGTTTGTTCGTAGCCTGTTGCCTTCGCTGCAATAACTGCACTGGGGGCTGCGGCGTGGCCATGCAGTGATATGGAGGCATTTGTCCAAGGGAGATTGAGAACTTTGATATTCCCAGCGGAAATTTCACCGTTAATCTGTGCCGGCTCATTTGCTGTTTGAGCAATGGTTAATGTGCCATTTGCTCTGGCAGCAGTCATTTTTTCAGTGTTTAGTTTTAGGTCTTGTATTTCAACAGTTGAGTTCCAAGCGAGGTCTTTGCTCAGTGTCCCGTTAATTTTTGCGTTATAACGTAGGTGCTTTTGTGTGTTGCTTAATGTTCCGTCGAAGTCGAGATTTTCTCCGATTTTTTTAGCTTGAGCATCTATCTTTAGAGAGATACCACCGTCAGATGCACTTAATAGGGATATAGATGTATCTTTCAAACTTATATTTTGAGTGTTTAAAAGCTGGTTTAGGAACATATTGGGCGTTGAGGGTGTGTTCCATCCGGAGATGATAAGAGCCCCTTGTTCGTTAATCTCTCCTGTTAAAGATAGCTTGTCTAGCTCGAGCTTTTTAAGCGGTCCACCCAGCAAAATATTGGTTGGAGAATAGTCTATCGTGAGCGTTTGCAGTGTTGAGAAGTTCTCTTTATCGAGCTTTAGGTTCTCATAACGTGCAGAGACGATGTTTTGTTCATTTGGTTTGCTTATTGTGCTAGCTTCGAAACCAGCAGATTTCGTATATGATTTTACGCGTTGCTCAACACTGTGTGGGATTCTCAGCAGTGCAAATATCCCGACAGCAAGAATGAAGAAAAAGGCGACGATTAAGCCGGCAAAAGGGTTGGCGCGATTAAATCGTAGAGCTTGTTTCATTTCTAGCTATGTCTTTTAAATATCAATATCGTTGGCGAATTCAGCATTATCTTGAATAAATTGAAAGCGTTTTTCAGCGTTCTTACCCATCAATCTATCTACGAGATCGTCTAAGTCTTCATTTGAGTTGGATGCTATTTCAAGTGGGTTTTCAGCTTCTTCACTATCGTCACTCAGCGCATGTATAGCGGCTGCATCAGGTAGTGTTACGCGTAATAGTGTTCTACTGGCTGGATCCATCGTCGTTTCTTTTAGCTGCTTGGCTGGCATCTCACCTAGACCTTTAAAGCGGCTGATGTCGATTTTACTTTTGCCTTTAAATGTTGATTGCATGAGCTCGTCTTTATGAGAGTCGTCCATTGCATAAGCGCTCAAAGTACCGCTTACAAGACGGTAAAGGGGAGGTTGGGCCAAATAAAGATGGCCTTGCTCAACGAGTGGGCGCATTTGAGTATAGAAAAATGTGATGAGGAGCGAAGCAATATGTGCGCCATCAACGTCCGCATCTGTCATGATGATTATGCGCTCATAACGTAATTTATCTATGTCGAAATCTTTTCCTGAGCCACAGCCCAAGGCTTGTATGAGGTCTTGGATTTCCTGGTTAGCTCTTATTTTATCTTTTGTAGCGCTGACGACGTTAAGGATCTTACCTCTTAATGGTAGAATCGCTTGTGTCTCACGGTTACGCCCTTGTTTTGCTGAGCCTCCCGCAGAATCACCCTCAACGATAAAGAGTTCGGTATCATCAGAATCTTTGCGGCTACAATCGGCAAGTTTGCCGGGAAGGCGTAGTCTTTGTGTGGCGCTTTTACGTGCCTGTAGGCGATCCTTCTTGCGATTTTGACGTTCTTCTGCACGTTCAATGATGGCGTGAAGAAGTTGGTTTGATGCGCCTGGATTTGAAGAGAGGAAGAGATCAAACGCATCTTTAATTGCCGCGTCCACCCATTTAGATACGCTGCTGGTCACGAGTTTTTCTTTTGTCTGCCCTTGGAATTGCGGGTCTTTGATGAAGACAGAGAGGATAACGGCGGCGCCGTTCATAATGTCATCTGCTGTGATAATGCCAGCTTTTTTATTTCCAGTCATTTCAGCATAATTTCTTAAGCCTCTAGACAGGGCTATGCGAAGACCGCTTTCATGTGTGCCGCCCATCGGCGTTGGGACTGTGTTACAATAGGTGTGTGAAAAACCTTCAGCATCATTTGGCCATGTAATGGCATATTCTACGCGTCCTTCACCATCTGGTAGGTTGGCTTTACCGTGGAATGAGCCGGGAATGATTGTGCCGCGCTTTTTAAGTGTGGCTTCTAAGAAGTCATTAAGACCTCCAGGGAAGTGGAAGACTGCTTCTTCTTTTGCTGGGCTACCTTCGGGGATGATAGATGGATCACATTTCCAGCGAATCTCAACGCCTGAGTAAAGATAGGCTTTTGAGCGAGCGATTTGAAATAACCAGCCTGGTTTGAAGTGGGCTTTTTCGCCAAAGATTTCTGGATCCGGGTGGAAGTAGACAGTCGTGCCGCGGCGGTTACTGACTGTGCCTAGATCTTCAAGTTTACTGGTTGCTTTGCCTCGAGAGAAATTCTGACGGTAGAGGTTTTTATTGCGAGCAACTTCTACCCACATTTCATCTGATAAGGCGTTTACAACTGAAATACCCACACCATGAAGGCCACCAGAGGTTTCGTATGATTTGCCCGAGAATTTACCGCCTGAGTGCAATGTGGTCAGGATAACTTCGAGTGCAGATTTTCCTGGGTATTTCGGATGCTCATCGACAGGAATACCACGGCCATTATCTTTGATGGTTAGGCCATAATTTGCATCAAGGCCAATTTCAATCCAGTCCGCATGGCCTGCAACAGCTTCGTCCATGGAGTTGTCTAAAATTTCGCCACATAAGTGGTGTAGGGCGCGCTCATCTGTTCCGCCAATATACATGCCAGGACGTTTTCTGACTGGCTCAAGACCTTCCAAGACTTCAATGGATGAAGCGTTGTAATTATTTTCTTTTGCTTGTTTATCTGATCCAAACAGGTCTGACATTGCTGTGTCCTTGAGGGCGTATTAATAAAATTATGTTTCTAGCTCCTAACAGCAATAGCGCTGTTGTTGTTTTAAGGCAAGGGTTACAGCGGTTTTATAAGTAGAAAACTCTTTATAAGTTGTTTGCTTGTAAGATTTTAAAGTCCTTTTTTGCTCAGTGAATATGATACAATGCAAATAATGGTCTTTGTTTATTGATTAGTAGAAGGTTTTTATCTTGATTAAGTCATTACGTTATTGGTGTGTTGCGCTTTTACTCGCATTTTCTTTTCACTGTTGTTTTGCAACAGTTTCTCATGCGCAATCGATATTAGATATTTTTGAGAAGCCAATGCCGAAAATGGAGGGTGAAGATTACGATACATTCGTAAAGAACTCTAAGTTCGAGGAAGAGTATCCTGTCGGAAGTCGTGATCTGTCTTATGAGGTGCGTTTGCCGCAAGATTGGGAAAAGGCTGAAGGCGTCAGTATGAGCAGCCTTGTTGTCGATGATAATATTTTGTCTACAATTAATAAATATTGGGGGCCTGTATCCACTGGCACACGGCATTATATGACTGTTCAAGTTGTAGGGCTTAAGGTGCAGATGACTGCTAAAGATTGGTTTGTGCGTTATATTTTAGATAATCAATATACTGTACAAGGGGTTGACGTTATTGATGATCGAGATGCGGAAGCTCTTTATATTTTTGTTCAAGATAATGTCTCATATGTGACGAGATCGCGTGTCATTATAAGCGGTAAAAAAGTTATATTTGTTCAGCACTATCTTCCAATAGAGGAGTGGCATGACAATAAGGTTGCTCAGGCTCACATGCTCAAAAGTTTTCAGCTTAAATACCCATCTGAAGAAGTGGTGGAGGAGTTGTTAGCTGCACAGATGCTTGATATTGCAGAATTTAAATATCCAGAAACCTGGGAGCTTAAGCCAGGAGCTATGCGTTCTGTAGATCGTGTAAAATCTCAATTGCTTAATGTTGATAAGAGTCCTACTGGGCAACGCATTTTAGATGGGCAGATCGATTTGCAGTTGGTTTCAGTTTTTGCAACGGAGGGTATTGAAGAGGAGCTTGATAATATTCAAGATGATTTGGTTAAGCGTGGACTATTCATTCAAGAAGAGATGGATGATCATACTCAATATATGTTTGATGGTACCGATCTTGTAGGGACTACTTATGTTTACCAACTCGCAGATAAGAATATGAGTATCAAAGCATATGAATATTGGATTACAATTATGGCGTATGGAGATTATTTTTATTTTATGACTCTCACTACACCTTCTCGTGAAACTGATTTCTTTAAATGGTCGAGAAATGTGCAGACATATCAAACTGTGTCACGTTATTTCAAAAATATAGAAACAAGCGCGTTAGAGTAATAACGCGCCAGTCTCATTTTCTTTGATTTGCTCAGTAGGGGGCTAGCAAGAATAGTACAGCTTGTACTCTGCTGGGTGAACCATAGTTTCGTAATATTCGTTTTCTTCTTCTTTTAAAGCGATGTAGGACACAATCATGTCCTTAGTGAAAACATCGCCTTTAAGAAGATAGGCGTGGTCATTGCGTAGAGCTGTAAGTGCTGTACGAAGTGAGTGACATACTGTTGGGATGTTTTCTAGTTCGTTCTTTGGAAGGTCATAGAGGTTTTTATCCATGGCTTCACCTGGGTGGATTTTATTTTCAATCCCATCAAGGCCAGCCATTACCATAGCTGCGAATGCTAGATATGGGTTTGCGCTTGGGTCTGGGAAGCGGATTTCTACACGCTTACCTTTTGGTGACGCGCTGTATGGGATGCGGCAACTTGCAGAGCGATTGCGTGCGGAATAAGCGAGCAGTACTGGTGCTTCATAACCTGGTACAAGGCGTTTATAGCTGTTTGTTGATGGGTTCGTGAATGCGTTGAGAGAGCGTGCATGCTTAATGATGCCGCCAATATAATAAAGAGCAGTTTCGGATAGGCCTGCATAATCTTTATCTGTACCTGCGAAAAGTGGGCTTCCAGCTTTCCAGATCGATTGGTGAACATGCATTCCAGAGCCATTATCACCAAAAACAGGCTTTGGCATGAAGGTCGCGCTTTTGCCATAGCTTGCTGCGACATTATGCACGCCATGCTTATAGATTTGAATATTATCAGCGCTGTCAGTCAATGTTGAGTAGAGTATACCAAGCTCGCACTGGCTAGGCGCGACTTCGTGGTGGTGCTTTTCAACGGCAACGCCCATACTCTGGATAACAGTTAGCATTTCGCCGCGAATATCTGAGAGTTGATCGACGGGGCTTTCTGGGAAGTAGCCGCCCTTATCTTGTGGTCGGTGCCCTAGATTACCAGTGTCGTAATGCTTACCGCTATTATATGGGCCTTCTTCACTGTCGATTTCAAAGCCGACTTTATTTTGTTGCATATGAATTTTCACATCATCAAAGATAAAGAATTCCGCTTCAGGACCGAAATAGGCTGTATCGCCAACGCCTGATTTTTTTATGTAACCTTCCGCAGCTTTTGCTATTGAGCGTGGGTCATGATCATAGGGAGCGCCTGTTGAGGGATCATAAATATCGCAGAAAAGTTTCACTGTTTTTTGTGCTGCAAATGGGTCAGGTATCACACGGCCTAAGTCTGGTTTCATAATCATGTCAGACTCATTGATGTCTTTCCAGCCAGCTATAGAAGAGCCGTCAAAGAAAATACCTCGATCTAGTTTGTATTCATCTAGTGATGAGGCGTGTTCTGTAGTGTGTTGCCATTTACCTCTTAGATCTGTGAAGTTCATATCCACATATTGGATATTTTCTTCTTTAATATATTTCAGAAAATCTTTGGCGTTTTTGAAGCTTAATCTGGAAACTGACACTGTAACTGACCTCGTTAATGTGAAATTTTGTAAAAAAAATGAAATTTTCTAAATAGAAAACTTGACCAGAGCTACCATAAACGTATAGAGAAAACAATCTGATTTGAAATCAGTCCTTGTGGCGGTCGTAGCTCAGTTGGTAGAGCACCTGGTTGTGGTCCAGGTCGTCGCGGGTTCAAGTCCCGTCGATCGCCCCATTTTTCTTTTGCTAAAGATTTTCAAATATCATTAAATAGTTTCATGAAGATTAATAAGCCTGAAGTTTGGGCAGGTTCTTTACCTGTTAAATCCAGCGATGCGCATAAATATCATTACGGGCATGCGGTTATATATGGAGCGCCAGAATTAACGGGCGCTACGAGGTTAGCTGCCTCTGTTGCTGCGCGTATGGGGGCTGGGTTAGTTACTGTGGTTTCACCACAAGAGCGCGCGGATGTATATCGTGCCTCTTTGCCAGCACATATAATGGTGCGTGATGAATTGGCTTGGGATTCGAAAAAGGTTTCCGCAAGGCTTTATGGGAGTGGTGGTTTGGCTCGTGGTGTAAAGATTCGCCTTAATCGTCCGTGCGTGATTGATGCTGATGCTCTTTTGTCTATGCCAGATACGCTCAATGATAATTGTGTGTTAACGCCTCATGAGGGGGAATTTGTTCGTGCTTTTCCAAAGATTGAAGGTTCGCGCGATGAAAAGGCTTTGAAGGCTGCGCAAAAGTGCGGTGCGGTGATTGTGCTTAAAGGGCAGGGGGGTGTTATCGCTCATCCTGATGGTCGTGTGGTTATTAATGAGCATGATAGTCCTTATCTGGCGAGTGCAGGGACGGGGGATGTTCTGGCGGGTATGATATGCGGGCTGATAGCGCAAGGAATGCCAAGCTTTGAAGCCGCTTGCGCGGCAGTTTGGATGCATGGAGATGCGGGCCAAAGAATAGGGATTGGTTTGGTTGCGAGTGATTTAATTAAAAAAATACCAGAAATCTTAAAAGAAACACTTGGCAAACGCTAAGAACTAGGTTAAAACGCCTCTCGATTTCACATTTTATATGTAGCGCGTGCGGCTGTGGTGAAATTGGTAGACACGCTAGATTTAGGTTCTAGTGCCGTAAGGCGTGGGGGTTCAAGTCCCTCCAGCCGCACCATTTTAAACCAAGAAGAAGATTCCTCAAGATGCAAGTAAAAGAGTTAAAGTCCGAAGGTCTATCCTGCGAATTAGAAATAACAATCCCAGCAAATGATATTGATGCACGTGTTGATGAAAAGCTTAAAGAAGTAAGCGCAACAATCCGCATGCCAGGTTTCCGTGCTGGTAAAGTGCCGATGAGCCTTGTAAAGCAGCGCTATGGTAAAGCTGTTTTAGGTGAAGTTTTGGAAAAGGCAGTTAATGAAACATCTGCGCAAGCAATGGAAGATAAGAAAATCCGTCCAGCTATGCAGCCTAAAATCGAAGTTAAGAGTGAAGATTTCGGTGAAGGGAATGATCTTGTTTACACTGTTGAAGTGGAAATGATCCCTGAAATTAAGATTGCTGATCTTAAAGGCATGAAGTTAGAGAAGCTTGTTGCTAAAGTTGAAGATAAGCAAATTGATGAAGCATTGGAGCGTATTGCTGCTGGTAATCAAGCTTCTGAAGAAGTTACTGAGAAGCGCGGCGCGAAAGATGGTGATATCGTTGTTATCGATTTCCATGGTCGTACGGCAGATGACAATGTTGCGCATGAAGGTATGCATGCACATGGTCACAACCTTAAACTTGGCAGCGGCCAGTTTATCCCTGGTTTTGAAGAGCAGCTTATCGGCGCTAAAGTTGGTGATAAGGTTGAGGTTAAAGTTAAATTCCCAGATGAGTATGGCGCAGCTGACCTCGCTGGACGTGAGGCTATCTTTGATGTGGATGTTAACCAGCTTCGTCAGCCTACTGAAGCGAAGATTGATGATGAATTTGCTAAGCAGCTTGGTATGGAAGATGTTGCGGCACTTCGTAAAGCTGTTGAAGAGCAAATCGCAAATGAATATAGCTCACATAGCCGTATGGATCTTAAAAAGAAGATGCTTGATATCTTAGATGAAAAGCATGAATTTGAGATCCCTGCAGGTATGCTTGAACTTGAGTATCAAAATATTGTTGATCAAGTTGAAGCTGAGCGTAAGCATGCTGGTGAAGGCGAATTAAGTGAAGACGAAAAAGCTGAATATAAAGAAATTGCAGCGCGTCGTGTTCGTCTTGGTTTCGTTATCTCTGAGATTGGTAATGTGAATGAGATTACAATTGCAGATAATGAGCTTCAGCAAGCTGTAATTCGTGAAGCGCAGAAATATCCAGGTCAAGAGCGTGAAGTTTTTGATTACTATGCGAAGAACCAGCAAGCGCTGCAGTCACTTCGTGCGCCATTATTCGAAGAGAAGGTTATTGATTTCATCGTTGAGCTTGCAGATGTGAGCGAGAAGGAAGTGAGCATTGATGATCTTATGAAAGCTTTAGATGATGAAGCCGAAGCTAAGCCAAAGAAAAAGGCTGCTGCTAAGAAATCTACAGCTAAGAAAAAAGATGATGGCGAAAAAGCAGAAAAGAAACCTGCTGCTAAGAAGAAAGCGCCAGCTAAGAAAAAGGCTGAAGAGAAGTAAGTCTCTCTGCTTTTTAGATCAAGTTTTGATGAAGTCCGATCACAATGTGTACGGGCTTTTTCTTTTTCATAGTCTGAGAGAATATCGTAGTTTGAGCGTGCTTGATTAAAATTCTTACAAGAGTGCTTGCGGCGGGGCGGTTTGCTGGTTATCCTGCTAAATGAAATTCGAATCTTAACTTCATAATATATGGAATAAATTAATATGTACGATCGTGATCCTATCGAAATTTATAATAATCATTTAGTGCCGACTGTTATCGAGTCTACAAATCGTGGCGAGCGCGCTTTTGATATTTATTCGCGCCTTTTGAAAGAGCGCATTATCTTTTTGACAGGTGAAGTTAACGATCATGTTTCAGCTTTGATCTGTGCGCAGCTTTTATTCTTGGAGTCTGAAAACCCTAAGAAAGATATTTCATTCTACATTAACTCTCCGGGTGGTGTTGTGACATCTGGTTTAGCTATGTATGACACTATGCAATATATCAAACCTAAAGTTTCAACCGTATGTATTGGTCAAGCTGCTTCTATGGGCTCTTTGCTTCTAACAGCAGGTGAGGCGGGTATGCGTTATTCATTGCCTAATTCACGTATTATGATTCACCAGCCATTGGGCGGTGCGCGTGGTCAGGCTTCTGATATTGAAATTCAAGCACGTGAAATTCTACGTTTGCGTGATCGTTTGAATAATATGTATGTGAAGCATACAGGCCAGAAGCTCGATGTTATTGAGAAAGCTATGGACCGTGATAACTTTATGAGCGCGGATGAAGCTAAAGACTTTGGTCTAATTGATCACGTTGTTGAGCAATTACCAGAAACTAAAGATGCTGATGGTAAGAAATAAGTAAGAGTTTGTTCGGTATAATTGAGCGTACTCTTGATTTGGCTCGGGAACGGGCCAAATTATTATCATAGTCTTTTAGTTTAATAGATAAGGATTTTTTATGCTTGGCCTGAGCTCTTCCGATAAAAACCAAGAATATGCAGTATTGCCGTTAAGGGATATTGTTGTTTTCCCTCATATGATTGTTCCGTTATTTGTTGGCCGTGAAAAGTCAGTGAAAGCGCTTGAACATGTCATGAATGAGAACAAGAAGATCCTTCTTGTCACACAGAAATCTCCTTCAGAAGATGATCCAGCAGGTGCTGACCTCTATACGGTGGGGACTATTGGCACGATTTTGCAATTGCTGAAATTACCTGATGGTACTGTAAAGGTATTGGTTGAAGGTATTGAGCGTGCAGAGGTTAGTGCATTTGAAGATGCTGAGGATTTTATTCGCGCTAAAACTAAGGCCGTTAAGGATGAGCAGTCTGAGGATGAGGCTTCGGATGTTGAAGCTTTATCGCGAGCAGTGATTACACAGTTCGAACAGTATGTGAAGCTGAATAAGAAAATACCGCCAGAGGTGATTGCATCTGTAAATCAGATTGAAGAGCCTTCAAAGATGTCTGATACGATTGCTTCACATTTGGCTCTAAAGATTGAGCAGAAGCAGGAGCTCTTAGAAACGCCAACTACGCTTGGCCGTTTTGAAAAAATATATGCGCTTATGGAAGGCGAGATCGGTGTCTTGCAAGTTGAAAAGCGTATACGTGGTCGTGTTAAGCGCCAAATGGAGAAGACACAGCGCGAGTATTATTTGAATGAGCAAATGAAGGCTATTCAAAAAGAGCTTGGTGATAATGAAGAAGGGCTTGATGAGCTCGGTGAGCTTGAGAAGAAAATCGAAGAGGCGAAGCTGCCTAAAGATGCTTTGGAGCGCGCGAGTAAAGAGCTCAAGAAGTTGCGTCAAATGAGTCCTATGTCTGCAGAGGCGACTGTTGTTCGCAACTATCTGGATTGGATTTTGAATGTGCCTTGGGCTAAGCGCACACGAGTGAAGAAAGATATTAAAGCTGCGAAGAAGGTGCTTGATAATGAGCATTATGGCCTAGAGAAGGTTAAGGAACGCATTTTAGAGTATCTTGCCGTTCAGCAGCGTACAAATAAAGTTAAGGGGCCTATCTTGTGCTTAATTGGCCCGCCTGGTGTTGGTAAAACCTCGCTTGGTAAGTCGATCGCTAATGCAACTAATCGTAATTTTGTTCGTATGTCATTAGGTGGTATGCGTGATGAGAGCGAAGTGCGTGGCCATCGCCGTACATATATTGGTGCAATGCCTGGTAAGGTTATTCAGGGCATGAAAAAAGCCAAGGTTACAAACCCGCTCTTCTTGCTAGATGAGATAGATAAGTTAGGTTCTGATTATAGAGGTGATCCATCTTCTGCGCTTTTGGAAGTTTTAGATCCTGAGCAAAATGCTACATTCCAAGATCATTATATGGAGCTTGATTATGATCTTTCTGATGTAATGTTTGTGTGTACCGCTAATAATTTGGCGACTATGCCGCGTCCATTGCTAGATCGTATGGAGCTTATTCGTATCTCTGGCTATACCGAAGATGAAAAAGTACAAATTGCCAAGCGTCATTTATTGCCAAAGCAGGTTAAGGCCGCTGGCCTTAAAAAGAATGAGTTTTCTTTGAGTGATGCGGCTATACGTGATCTTATCCGCTTTTATACACGTGAGGCGGGTGTGCGTTCATTGGAGCGTGAACTTGCGAATCTATGTCGTAAGGCGATTAAAGAGATTCTTATGAAGGGTAAGAAGAAGATATCTATTACCCCACGTAGTTTAGAGAAATATGCTGGTGTGCGTAAATTCTCGTTGCGTGAGATTGATGATGTTGATCGCGTCGGTGTGGTGAGTGGTCTTTCCTATTCAGAAGTTGGCGGTTCGATCTTGCAGATTGAAGCGGTAACAATGGAAGGTAAAGACGGTAAGGTTTCTATGACTGGTAACCTAAAAGATGTGATGAAAGAATCAATTACCGTTGCTGAGATGCTGGTTAAATCGCGCGCCACACAATATGGCATAGATTATGAGCAGCTTTCTAAGCGTCAAGTTCACGTGCATGTGCCTGAGGGTGCTGTGCCTAAAGATGGACCATCTGCAGGGGCGGCAATGGTGACGGCTATTATTTCTGTGCTAACGGGTATTCCGATTAGTAAAGACATCGCCATGACGGGTGAAGTGAATTTACGCGGCAAGGTGACAGAGATTGGCGGATTAAAAGAAAAGCTTCTTGGTGCGCTTCGTGGGGGAATCACTAAAGTTCTGATTCCTGAAGATAATGTGAAAGATCTTGATGAGATTCCTAAAAATATCCTCAAAGAGCTTGAAATTATTAGCGTGAAGAGCATTGATGAGGTCTTGACGCATGCGCTTTTGGAGGTTCCAAAGCCTGTGAATGCTGATTCTAAGGCGGAAATTGAAGAAATTTCCTCAAAAACTGCAGAAAATAAGGGCGAAGACGTAATTCGCCATTGATTCTTATCTTAAAAAG
>NZAJ01000017.1 GCA_002687495.1 Micavibrio sp.
AAAAGCTGCTGCGTTATCACATAAACGCAATAGACCAGCAGCATATACCCCCACAAGAACTTATCATTTCTAACTTGATCTTTATGGCGCATAAAAAAACCAAACAGTGCTATAGTTACGCCAACTGATCCATAATCAAAAATAGCGCCAGTAGGGAAAAACACAAAACCCGTAAAAAGCGTAAATATCATCACACGCGAGGCATTGCCGCACATAACCTTCACTATATAATCGAGTGACAAGCGGATCAGAATAAGACTAAACAAAATATTTAGAGTAAAAACCGGCACCCCAACAATGAAGTTTGCAACCAGCATAATAAAGGCTGCCGCCAATAAACGCACCGGCACATGCCTGGTTTTCGCATAGCCTATCAGAAAAAGCCATATCGGCGCAGACAAGCGCCCCACAGCCCTCATCCAACTCTCATCAATGAACACAAAAGCGCCAAGATGATCAATAATCATCAAAATGATCGCCACAGCCTTAAGCAGGTCATAAGAGGTAATTGCAGAAGGGTAAGCTTTCTCATTCATCATCGCAGTACTCATAAAAACTTCACTATATCTTCCCAAATAGCATCCGTAGTAAGGCGCAAGTGAAACCACTCAACATCGCCTCGACTAACCGCCGCCGCATATACCCTTAAAACAGCAATATGGATGACATATATTTCCAGAGTACGGCGCCCACACAACTGAATTAGCCACACAAGTAACGCTGACATCTTTTGAGATACCCCCTCATAAGTAGCAGGCTGAAACCCGATCAAACACACAGCCAAAATCGGCAAGCTGGCTAAAACGAATATTTTTTGCTCATCACCAAATGAAAACGATAAAATCTGCATAACAGCAAAAACAATCGCCACCCCCAGCGCATTTAATATTAAACCATTATCAAAACGTATAAGCTTACGCCCAGCTAGCGCAGCCGCTTGCACCTTTTCATGCTGCGCGCGCACCAAATAGCCCAGCCCTGCAAACATAAATCCATGCACACCATATTCGAAAACAACCTTACTCGGCAGCGCCAGAAATATCACACACAGCCAGACCAAACATTTAGCACCGGCATTATGCTGATAAAATGACATAACCTTGTCGATAATCATCCTGATGAGTAGAAAACTCCCCAAAATGTTAATCGGTAAAATCGTATAGCCAATCAGCATATCAACAAGAATTAAGACGCCCATGCCTATCCATAAACGCATATCAAGATCGCGACTACGCGCAAAACCGATTAAAAAGAGCCATATCGGCGCAGACAAGCGCCCCACGGCTCTAAGCCACATTTCATCCGCCATCACATAAGCACCAAAATGATCCACCAGCATTAACAACAATGCCAATGCCTTTAAAAAATCATATGAGGTAAGTGATGATGGAAGCTCTCTAACGCGCATGAGCTATACAATAGCATGGTCTTTAGCAAAAACAAACGCAGTTACAACGATCATATATGGCCAGTATAATGAAAGACAACAAAAAGCCGAAAGCATTTAAGCTTCCGGCTATTCATATATAAAATACTTACAAGCTAATATTTTGTTGAACATATGTCCTATTTATAGAGGCAGCACCATGCTGATAAGGCGCGCGTATATCACGCAATCTTAAAGCCCCCTCACCAAGATCATTATCAAATTTAAGAGCAACATATCCGAGCCCATCACCATTCAACAAGCTGTCATCAAGCTTATAAAATCCATCACTCAGATATTTATAAGTATTACCCAACCTCTTAAAGCCAGGTTCTGCCGGAAGAATAATCTCAGCCAGTTCTTTATTAAGATCAATTGAATGTCCAGCCGCCGTTTTAAAATTAAGCTCAACATAGTGGATCCTAGATCCCGCTTCACCATTGCCCTTAGGCAATAATTCGGCGACAAAGATCCTATCATCATCCAGTATCACACCATCAAGAACTTGTAATTCCGCACTATCATCTCCCAAACGTTTTCCATGCGGTTGATGAATACCTAAAAACCTTTGCTTAATACCCGCACTCCTTCGTGGCTCTGCGCCCTCTGGAACAAAAGTAACAAGCTCAAAGTCTCGTTGAAGTTGGATAGTTTGTTTAACATTAGATTGTGTCATAGTTTTTCTCCTATTGCGTTTAAGTGTTTCAAAACGCACGAAGAAAAGATCAATATATGTGGTGAAATCTAAAACCCTTGTTTGGTTGTCGCTTTCGACCGCATCTCTCAGAGCTTTTCTAAGAAACCACCTTGCCCAAGGAGGCAGGTTGGTAAAGATTGAAATCTTTTCTTAATGCTGAAATAAGACTAGCAGATAAAAATCATATTACAATGCAAAATATCAACTTTATACTTGACATAATCTAAAAGCTTATTTATTAAAGCCTAATGAGTGACAGATATAAATACTTATCACCAAACGAAATTGACGCTGAGCTACGCACAACATATACACTCGCGCAGCGCTACAATTTGCTGGCTGCTCAAAATGCGCCAGAGATAAATGACTGGGCTGAATTAAATATAAAGCAGGTACAGACTGTTAAGGATTTCACCCCAATTCCTCATAAAAAACCCTATGCATATCTGCCTAATGATCTACGAGGCATTACATGCCCCATCCCAGATACGCTCAACATAACCCCTTCACTCATAAAAAAGATCCGAAGGGCCATAGAGAGCGTCACACCCTCTGATCTATGCAAAGAAGGCTTTGTAGAACACCCAATAGATCTATATGAAAGAGAGACAAAAAACCAAGCCTTATTCAAACTACCACATAGCGGCGCATCACAATTAAAACTCGCATTACCGCAAGAACTAAACATGATTGTAGATTTAGTCCAAACCGCTTTTAAAAAAGCCATTACCACCCCTCCAAAAGCCGGCACACATGATGATCTATTACTTAGACTAGATTCAAATCAACATAAAAGCCCTGCTACACACAGACCAGCAGCCATCGTTAATATAGGTGACGGTGATACAACAATCATCTACAAGACTGATGAAGACGGTATAATCACCGGTAAAAAAGCCTCCCTCACAACTCAATTACAGTATTCACAGCAATGCATGCCGCACCTGGCACACATACTGAAAGAACAAATGTTATATATTTAAGAACCCACGATATATAATACTCAAACCCTCACCCATTTCGAAAAGATCAAAGCTAACATAGCGAAGAGATTTTTGCCGTGACTATAGGCCACGAGAAACGCCGCGTATAAATATACGCAAGCGACGAGTAACAACGTCACGGTAAAAAGATCGAAGCTAAAAAAAGGATTGGGGGTCGATGTCTATATAAACCCGCACCGTCGAAGGTACTTTCACACCGCCAACCCAGTGCGCGAGCGTTTTTTGTAAATTAATACCCTTATCGGCCTGTACGAGCAAACGATAGCGGAATTTCCCACGCAACCGCGCATAAGGCGCTGGTGCTGGGCCCAACGTATGCAGCCCCTCAGCTTGCGGCGCTGTTTTCCCGAGCGCTTTCGCAACTTCTAATGTCTGCCCATTATCTCTCCCGGAAACGATAATCCCAGCCAAACGGCTAAAGGGCGGCATATGCGCCATTTCACGCTCCGATGCTTCTACTTCTAAAAAGGCATCACGCCCCGCCCCATGGCCGCTTTCACACAAGGCTTGCATGATACGATGATCTGGCATAAAGCTTTGCAACAGAACACGGCCCTTTTTCTCCGCACGTCCTGCACGCCCTGCGACCTGATGTAAGAGCTGATAAACGCGCTCAGAGGCGCGCAGCTCTCCGCCTTGCAAGCCTAAATCCGCATCAACAACCCCAACCAATGTCAAATTCGGAAAATGATGCCCTTTAGCAATGATCTGCGTGCCGATAATAATATCAACCTCACCCTCTCGAATTGTTTTAAGCATTTTCTTTAGCTCATCAGGATGCTCCGCCGTATCACTCGCCAGCAACATCACACGCGCTTCAGGGAAATATTCTTTAGCCTCTTCAAAGACGCGTTCTACACCGGGGCCACAAGCCACCAATGTATCAACCTCACCACATTCCATACATTTTTCAGGCGGCCTCATCGAAAAACCGCAATGATGGCATTGCAATGCCCCGCCGCGCTTATGCTCTACAAGCCAAGCCGTACAGCGCGGACACTCATATTTATGCCCACAATGCCGGCACAGCGTTAAAGGAGCATAGCCCCTGCGATTTAAGAACAACAAAACCTGCTCACCACGCTCTAACGTCTTTTCCATCTCATCACGCAAAGCCAGCGACAAGAAATGCCGCGCATCAAGTTTTTCCCTACGCATATCAATCGCTGAAACTTCTGGCATACGCGCCCCACCATAGCGATCAAGCAAGCTTAAATGCTCATATTTGCCCTCCCAGACATTATTCATCGTCTCCAAGCTTGGCGTCGCAGAAACTAGCGTAATAGGTATCTGCCCCATATGTGCACGCACAACCGCCATATCCCGCGCATGATAAATCACCCCGTCTTCTTGCTTATAGGCTTGCTCATGCTCCTCATCGATCACAATCAGCCCCAGATCAGAAAACGGCAAAAACAGCGCCGAACGCGCTCCAATCACAACTTTCGTATCCCCCTTAGCCACGCCGCGCCATGTATTAGAACGCGCCCCCTTTGAGAGATTGGAATGCCAAAGCGCTGGCGCACAGCCAAAGCGCGCTTGAAACCGCTCTAAAAACGCATTGGAAAGCGCAATCTCGGGAAGCAAAATCAAAACCTGCCGCCCCTTCTTCAGCGCCGTAGCCAGCGCCTCGAAATAGACTTCCGTCTTCCCTGCGCCTGTCACACCATCCAGCAAAGCACAATGATAAGCCTTATGCTCAACCATCTCGCACAGCCTATCCGCAGCCATCTGCTGACTTTCAGAGAGCTGCGCGCGCTCACGATAAGGATCGGGCTTACGGCAAGGCGCAGGGTTATAAATATCGACCTGTTCAACCAACCCTTTAGACAAAAGCCCTTTAACAACACCCGCGCTCACATCAGCGATCTCTGCGATCTCACTCGCGCGCCGTGGCAAACCATCCTGCAAAGCCTCCAGCACTCGTCCTTGCTGCGCAGTCAACTTGCTCGATTTTATATCCGTTTTCTTATACCCCTTCGCTAGCGCAGGCGCCTCAAATGCACCAGGCGCAGACAGACTCATTTTCAAAACAAACCCAAGCGGCGACATACAATATTTAGCTAGCCACGCGATAAAATCACGCTGAACCTTCCCCATAGACGGGAGATCATACGCCATAATCACAGATTTGAGCTTCGCGGAGCTCACATCACCCGCAGCCTCGCCCCAAACCACACCAACAACTTCGCGCCTACCAAGTGGCACCAGCACATAATCACCCGCTTCAACCGAAAGCCCTTCAGGGATAAGATAGTCATACGCTTTATCGACTGGATACGGCACCAGCACCGCCATAGCGTGCCCAGACACTGAACCACCCTGACCCGAATCCGCCCCAGAAACAGGATTCGTTATCTGTTCATCACTGAACAAGTCACTCATGCTGCACCCCAGCACAAAATCACACTTTTTCTTTTAACATCCATAGCAAGCACACTAAACTGAACACACATAAAAGAGAAGTTCCAAGGGGAGAAACATGAAATTATTACCTGCATTATTTTTAACAGCCATAACCACACTCACCATATCCATGACCAGCCCGCAAGCACACGCGAAACAACAAGCCAGCCCGCTCGAAGGCTCATGGCTCACAGAAAATGAGCGCGCCATTATTAAAATAGAGCGCTGCAACGATAATAATCTATGCGGCTATGTAGATTGGATCATCGAAGGCGGCCTACAAAAAGACATTCACAACGAAGACGAATCTTTACATGAGCGCCCAATTTGCGGCTTAAAAATCCTCGGTGATTTCACCCAAGAAAGCCCAACGGAATGGGAAGACGGCTTTATATATAAGGCAGATGATGGCGACACCTACAACGCTAATCTAGAGCTTACAGAGCCAGACACCCTAAAATTACGCGGCTATATAGGCATCTCATTGCTCGGCAAAACTCAATACTGGACTCGCACCGATAAATCATCCTATAAAGCTTGCGAGTAGCACCCTTGCTCTTTGCGCGCTTAATCTTGCTTTTGACTAGGCGTAAGCGACGAAGAGTAGTAAACCTGATTTTGGAGCGAACAAGCGCCCCTAAAAAGTGAAAGAAAGTGATTAAGCATGAAATTTTTTGTCGACACAGCCGAAATTGATGAAATCAAAGACCTTGCCGATAGCGGGCTTCTAGATGGCGTAACAACAAACCCATCCCTTATTGCTAAATCTGGCCGTGACTTCAAAGAAGTCATCCTAGAAATCTGCAAAATCGTTGACGGCCCTGTATCCGCAGAAGTGGCCTCAACCGATTATGAAACAATGCAAAAAGAAGCAGACAATATCGCAGGCTGGGCAGAAAACATCGCTGTTAAAGTGCCCCTCACAGAAGCTGGCCTTAAAGTATGTAAGAACCTCTCTGATAACGGCACCATGGTTAATGTCACACTTTGCTTCTCAACAGGCCAAGCAATTCTAGCTGCAAAAGCAGGCGCAGCGTTCATCTCACCTTTTGTTGGCCGCTTAGATGACATTTCCCAAGATGGCCTACAGCTCATCTCTGACATCGTGCGCATTTACGATAACTATCCGGACTTCCACACAGAAGTTTTGGTGGCCTCTATTCGTAACCCGATGCACATCATTGATAGCGCGAAAATGGGCGCACATGTCATGACAGCGCCCCCTAAAGTAATCAAGCAGCTTTATAAGCACCCCCTCACAGAGAGCGGTCTTGCAGCTTTTGTAAAAGATTGGGCAGAAACAGGACAATCAATCCTTTAAGCGCAACAACAAGCAATAAAGATAATGAAAAACGGCTAATTCAGCCGTTTTTTTTACATCCGCACACCCAATTAACATAATTTTAATCACCCTGCTCTATGATTGTCTTAACAAAACAGATATCGCAGCAAGGCAGGGAAACATGACAACAAATTATGACGATGTAAAATTTGACAAAGAACAAATAAGGCAAGACGCACTCAACCTCACACAAGAAGAGCTTGGTGAACAAATTGAAAGATTAAAAAACGTCGCTGGAGATTCTGACAACCTAAATAAAGCTATCGAATTCCTATCGGATATCTATTATAAAAATTACTGCTCATCAGCAACTCTAGCTAAAGCACCAGCTTGCGGCGCTAATTTTGCTGCGGCAGCAATAGATCCCAATTCAATTGAGGATTACACAATCACAAACCCAGCTAAGACATACGCACCCGATCCATCAGCAATGTAGAAAGGCTATATAAGAAATCGAGCTAATGGAAACTTTTAGGAATTGGTATATCCGCATGTAAAAATGCATCTACCTCATCAACATAATCAGCGTCATTGTCATGCACACTCCTTGAAGCAGAATCCTTCATAGATATTAATTTTCCATACCCCTCACGTATTGATAATGCGTTAAAGGCGCGCACAGCATGAGGCTGCCCTGAAAATTCCTGACAAAATGCGTGCACTTCCTCAGCAGAGCTAAGATCAGCCGTCCAAGTTGCTATAGCATTTTCATATAATTGACGCAGCGTTTTACGCATCTCCGCTCCACGCCCCTCTGACTTAGCCCTCTCCAACAGCCCCTCAACCAAACCAATAAATTTACTTGCCTTATCCTCACTGTGCGGCACCACCGATAAATAGTTCTCAAGCGTAGCCCCTTTAACAGCATCAAAATCAGCTTTAGATGTATTTTTCTTTTTACGGCTCATAAAACAACAATACCCGGTTACAAAACAATAATATTAATGCACTGTTATAGAAAAATAATACGTAAAAAGCAAGAATGTAACTAAAATTCATCTTTGCCGATTCATAATTCCCATGCTAGAATCTCTATATTATGAGTGAATCTATTGCTGAGAGCCCCCAAATTACTGATCTATCAAAAAACGATATACTGGATTTCTTGAAAAACAACCCTGCTTTTTTACAAGAAAACCCAGATGTCTTAGAAGCCCTTATTCCGCCTAAAAAGCGCCCTATGCGCGGCAAGCCTGCTGATTTTCAAGCCTATGTCATTGAGCGCCTACGCGCAGACAAACAAGAAATAAGCCAAACTGCGGAAGAGCTTATCCAGAATGCGCGCGCCAATATGAACAATCAAAGCCGCATCCATGAAGGCGTTCTACGCCTCCTTGAAGCACAGCGTTTTGATGATTTCATCCATGCTATGACTATGGATTTACCAAGCATCCTTGGCGTAGATATGGCCGTATTCGTAGTCGAAGCCGATGGCGAGCAAATTCCACATATCCAAACAACAGGCATTCGCGTGCTACCGAGTGGAACCATCGATAAATGGATGGAAGGCAAAGACGTTCTTCTCCAAGATAATATCAGCGGTATCGAAGCCATCTATGGCGGTGGCGCAACGCTTGTGCGCTCTCAAATTTTACTGCGCATCGGTATCTCTATGGATACGCCGCCAGCAATCCTTGCATTTGCCAGCCGCGAGCCTGATATGTTCAATGAACACCAAGCAACAGACCAAATCCTCTTCCTGGCCCGCGTCATAGAGAGATGTTTCCGCACATGGCTGAATATAAGAGCATAGAACTTAGCCTGCTTGCGAGCTGCGCCCCTAATTTAGAGAAAATCCTGCATCAATGGCAAGATTACCTCAAAATCGAAAAGCGCGTCTCACCGCATACTTACCGTGCCTATTGCAGCGATGTTAGCCACTTCATCGGCTTCCTGCTTAAGCATCATGGTGGCGAATCCCCTTCTCTACGCACCCTCGCCGATCTAAAGATTAGCGATTTCCGCAGCTGGATGAGCAAGAAAGCCATGGAAGGCACAGCCAACGCTAGTCGCGCCCGCTCACTCTCTGGCGTTAAAAATCTCTATCGCTGGCTTGATAGGCACGGCACTTTGCACAACCCTGCAATCAACACGCTCTACACCCCCAAATTGCCGCATAAACTGCCCAAACCTTTACATGAAAACCAAGCCATGCGCATTTTAGAAAATGCCGACCTGCTCTGCAAAGAAGACTGGATCGGCCAACGTGATCGTGCCCTTTTCACACTCCTTTATGGCTGCGGCCTGCGTATCGACGAAGCCCTCAAGCTCAATATAAGCGACCTCCCCAACCAAGACGATAAATTCCTACGCGTTCTAGGGAAAGGCTCAAAAGAGCGCATCGTGCCGTTCATCTCCATCGTGCGCGAGAGCATAGAAGCCTATATACAGCTCAATCCTTACCCCATTGATAAAACCCGCCCGCTTTTTATCGGCGCCAAAGGACAGCGCCTACATCAAGGCGTCGCGCAAAAAGCAATGCGCGCCTTACGCTCAACTTTAAGCTTACCGGAAACAGCAACGCCCCACGCTCTGCGCCACAGCTTTGCCACGCACCTGCTGCAAAACGGCGCAAATTTAAGGGAAATTCAAGAGCTCCTCGGCCATAGCTCTCTCTCAACAACACAGCGCTACACAGAAGTAAATGCCGAAGAACTCATGCGCGTCTATAAATCCGCACACCCCAGAGCTTAAACCTCAAGTCGGCGATATTGATATTGCGGCTCTTCAATTGCCAGCCACTCTTTTGCATCCGCTTCGCCCATTGCACTGAGCTGCGTAAGCCAACTGCTATCATTATTCATACGGCTCGTATCATCCCAGCGAGGATCAACATCAAGGCCGATTGTATGAACTCGGATATGAGGAAAAGCATCCCTTATATGCGCAATATGATGATGCACCTCGGCTGTCACCATTCGTTTTCCACGCTCAGCCCCTGAGGCACGTTGAAATTCATCTTGATGCTTCGCACGTATTGGCCCTTTTGGCTTTCTTTGAAGCGTAACAACAAGTAACTCCTCAACATCCCCCTTCAATACATCATCCGTACAAGGGTTGCGCGCATAAGCACCATCATAGAAAGAACGACCATCAAAACTATGAGCGCCAAATTCCTGCAAAGCGGTCGATGCCACTACTGTATCAACATTTGATTCCGAAGGGTCAAAAACAATATGGCGATGCGATTTATCTGGCATAACCTCCACAGCATTCGTGAAAAGCTTCACCGGCCCGTTTCTAATCGCATCCCAATCCTTAATATTAGACTTTAATGTCGATTTAAGCGTCGGAAGAATAGAATGGCTCAAAAACGACCCCGCAAATTCTTCCATTGGGTGCAAGTTTGGATATGCGCTTGTTTTATAAAATGAAAAACGCCCCACATCCTTCCAAAACTTATTCATCTGACTGATCGCGAGATCATACCCACCAGCATTAAGCCCTGACACACACAGCGCTCCATTCATCGCCCCGGCACTTGTTCCCGCAATAGAGCTCAGCTCAACACGGCCCGATCTAAACATCTCAGACTCAAACAGCGTCGTCAAAACCCCTTTAGTATACGCGCCATACGAGCCCCCGCCCTGCAACGCAATAGCCATTTTTCTTGGCGTCTGCACAGTTTTTGCATTCGCAACATGTGAATGCGGAATCTCAACAATCCTTTTAAAATTTAAGACATTATTTTTCTTAGGGTCTGCGGGTAAGTTCATGTCAATATTAATGCATTATCGAAACATCACAGACAAGAAAAAGACATAACGCACCGCACAATAACAGCGCTTAATGAAAAAACTTGCATTACATAATATACACCCATACTATGCTTTTTTTCATAAGGGAGGAATAAAAATGAAAATAACAATAGACGTAAGTCCGGAAGAAGTGTTGGAGTTCGCACAAAACAACATGCAGTTAACACAAATGTTTATGGATTATGCTGTAAAAAATGCAGATAACCCTGCAGTAATAAACCTTACAAAAACATTTGCACAAGCTTACGCTATAACATATTTTGAAATGACACAAAAAATGAGCTTAGAAGCTATCAAAAAGCACCCTTTCTACTCATTAATGGAGACCTTCATACCTTAGACAAAATAAATACTTAACGATCGCAAATAAATAAGGCGAAAAAGATAAAGCCTATCCCGTGAAGGTTAATCAAAAAGAATTGCGATGTGACGAGGAACCAGCGACAGCAGGTAGTCAAACTACCTGCCGAGCGCAGTGACACTGTCTACAACGCAATTATTGAAGATTAAATGTGGATTGGACGCTTATGAACAGCCAAACCTGCTTCCTTCACAACCTCTGTCAAAGTTGGGTGAGCGTGGCATGTACGAGCAATATCTTCCGCTGTGCCTTCAAATTCCATTACAGACACAACTTCTTGCACTAAATCACCAACATTTGGCCCAATCATATGCGCACCTAAAACGCGATCAGTCTTCGCACAAGCCAAGATTTTCACAAAACCATCAGTACAGCCCATTGCGCGTGCTCGGCCATTCGCCATGAATGGAAACTTACCAGCATTATAAGCAACACCAGCCTCTTTAAGCTGCTCTTCTGTCTGACCAACAGAAGCAACCTCTGGCCATGTATATACAACGCCCGGAATGCAGTTATAATCGATGTGACCAGACTGACCAGCCAGCATCTCAGCCAAAACAACGCCTTCATCTTCCGCTTTATGCGCGAGCATAGGGCCTTTAATCACATCACCAATTGCGTAGATACCCTCAACAGAGCTTTCAAAGAACTCATCAACCTCAACGCGGCCGCGCTCATCAAGCTTCACGCCGACCTCTTCCAAGCCAAGCCCTTCAGTATAAGGCTTACGGCCAACAGCCATAAGAACAACATCCGCGCGCACCTCTTCCGCTTCGCCGCCAGCAGCAGGCTCAACCATCAACTTAACGCCAGTAATCCCCGGCTTAGCCGATGTAACCTTAGATGAAAGCTTGAACTTAATACCTTGCTTAGAGAAAAGCTTATTCGCTTCTTTACGAACCTCGCCATCCATACCAGGCAAGATTTGATCCATAAACTCAACAACTGTCACTTCTGCGCCCAAACGACGATAGACAGTACCAAGCTCAAGGCCAATCACGCCGCCGCCAATCACAACCATGCTACGCGGCACTTCTGGCAACTCCAACGCACCAGTAGAAGACACAATCTTTTTCTCGTCAATTTCAATGCCCGGTAATGAAACAACATCCGAACCAGTCGCGATAATAATATTGTCAGCCTCATAAACTGTGCCATCAACATCAACTTTACCAGCGGCTAAAATCTTACCAGTTCCTTCAAGGCGCGTAACTTTGTTCTTTTTGAAAAGAAACTCGATACCTTTTGTATTGGCTTCAACAACACCATCCTTGAACGCCATCATTTTCTTCAAATTCAAACGCACTTTGGCATCAATACCGATCTCTGCAAAATGGTGCTCCGCCTCTTCAAATTTCTCAGAAGACGACAGCAAAGCCTTTGAAGGAATACAGCCCACATTCAAACATGTACCACCTAATGTCTTACGCTTTTCAACACAGGCCGTCTTAAGGCCAAGCTGCGCACAACGCACCGCTGCTACATATCCACCAGGGCCCGCACCAATAATAATTACATCGAATTTTTCAGACATTAGAATTTCATCCACATATTTAGTTTTATAAGAATTAAACGCTATTACACATAGAACAAACCGCTTTAAAACACCACCCCCAAAATTATTACCATAACAAAAACTTGCAATATATATTTAAAGCCTGATATAAGGGCATAACGGTTTAGATTTAATAATAATAAAAAAATACATTTTGAAATAACAGGACACTTAAACGGAGAAATTTATGAGTCACACTGTATTTACTGAGATTGAGCTTAATACGCTCATCCACACATCGAACATACTCAAAGTCAAGGAATATGAAAACTACGAAATTCCGAGTATAATCTTGCCTAATGGTGAGAAAGCCCCATGGGAACCAGAGGAAAGTATCGCCTTCATAAACCCACACGCCTTACACGGTGTCAAAAACGCCTTCGCCGAAATGGAAGACATCCATATCATTCCAGGCTTTCGTGATTTTTGCTACCTAACAATGGCCTATCCAGGTTTAGAAGGATTTATCAAACGTGAGAGAATGAACTTTTCTCTAGATGAAACAAAGAAATGGCTAAACAAGAATGGCTCGCCGCAAGCGACACGAAAATTCACAGATCTAGCCGTATGTTTCAAAACGTCTGGCAAGGACTCCTCCACACGCCAAGAATGGGAAGTTCACGTAAAAGACTTTAAAACAGCGACAGCCATTCAAGCCTTTAAAGAAACTTATCCGAATATTCCTGACGAACTCATTACCCACTTGCAAAATAACCAATTCACACCGGCAAATATGCTCGTGAAACGTGCCGGCTTTAATGCTGCACATACCGTTAAAGATGGTATCCACACACATGTGGTTCATCACGCTAATTCTGCTGATATAGGAAGAATTCTAACAGGAAATCTATCCGCAACAAACAAAACTGGCACAAATGTATTAGGCTATCATACTGAATTTGAAGGTGAAGTTTCAGGAGTATCTTCGACAGCCACAGGCATGACGGAAGAAGATTTGCGTGCAATAATCGAAAGCTCTCTAAGTAATGTGTGGAATAGGATGGCGAATTTTAATCTTGAGCACCAAAAACAAACAAGCATGAATAAAACAGAGACAATTCTACATGCGGCCAGAACTCAAATGAGCCCAGAAGAAATGATGTTAAAATCCGTGAAAGCAAAGGTTTACCAAGACGGAAAACGATTAGGCGCCCAGCAATCTTACACACAGGAATTTAATGACATTTGTAATGATATGCCTGATACAAGCTTTATACACGCTTACGCATCTGGCCATTCAACATCCCTCTCCCGCGTAGAGCCGTTCAGGCCAATCGAACAGCCTGCACAGATAATTCCATACCCACAACAACACGCAGCTTTGTAACATCCCTACTAGCCAAGACGCATCGATTATTCTAGCTTTAAAGCTATGAGAATCGATGCCCTTATCGCCTATATGCAAATGGCCGTTGATGCAGTCGCATCCAGCCCTCACCCAACAAATAAAATCGCAGCCACAATCGCAGGCGGCAGCGAAAAAAGCGCGCCCTTCGCCATCACCCAAACCAATCACTGGCCGCAAGCCATAGCCAACACAATCGGTACAGGCCCTGAAATCGGCAATTCAAGCGGCACCCTTCATGCGGAAACAGCTTGTATCTTCGAAGCCCTTCGCCTACAGCGCCCAACCCAAAACGCTGCCATCTTCATCACAGACCCGCCTTGCCCTAACTGCATGAAAAACCTCGCAGAAAGCGGCATCACAAAACTTTACATCGACCATAAAGGCTTTGATAAAGATTGGAGCAAACGCCGCGGCGAAAGCTTTGAGCAAATGTCACTGCGTATCGCTGCAAAAGCTGGCATCGACGTGCATGTCCTCTACCGCAAAGAATCCCGCTTTGAAATCATCTCTAAACGCACCGCCGATTATAAACCCAACAATGAAAACCCGCCCCTTATTCACAGCGAACTAGAAAACTTCGAAAGCGCACTGAAGCGCGCCAAAAGCGCACATAACGGCGAAATATTCGCCCTAGCACTTGCACAGGATAGTGAAGAAAACCCGCTCACCCTTTCTGTCGGGATCCATCCGACAATCGGCTACAGCTATGAAAGCCTAGATGATCAGCAAAATAAATACAGCTTCCTGCTTCAACCACTAAACCGCCTGCTCATGATCGCAGCCCGCAATGGCTATAAACTCGAGCCCAACAGCATTTATAGCTCATCTTGCCCAACAGCCCGCGAGCTCGTCAATTTTGTGGGCGCCGGCTTTGAAATTCTGCATATCGAGCATGAAAAAACGGCTCGCGATCAATTCGGACCGCTCGCTTTAGCACAGCTTACAAAAGCCGGCATTCTTCAAAGCCTATAAAAAAGCCCCTTAATAATAAGGAGCTGATTTTAAAAATTATAATCACTAAAACTCGCCCAAAGGCAGCCTTGTATTTATTAAACGTCAAGAACGAGGCGTGCTGGATCTTCTAACGCTTCCTTAATACGCACCAAAGTCGAAACCGCTTCACGGCCATCAACAATACGATGGTCATATGAAAGTGCGAGATACATAATCGGACGCGCTTGGATAGAACCATCTTTCATCACAACCGGACGCTGAACGATGTTGTGCATACCCAAAATACCAGATTGTGGGCGGTTCAAAATCGGTGTTGAAAGCATAGAACCGAAAGTACCACCATTTGTGATCGTAAATGTACCACCAGTCATCTCATCCATGCCTAGCTTACCTTCACGTGCGCGTGTACCAAGATCGATAATCTTCTTCTCGATATCAGCCAAGCCCATCTGGTCTGCATCACGGATTACAGGAACAACAAGACCTTGTGGAGTAGAAACAGCCACGCTAACGTCATAGTAGTTTTTGTAAATAATGTCATCGCCATCAATTTCTGCATTCACAGCAGGAAATTCTTTAAGAGCATTCACAGCAGCCTTAACGAAGAAAGACATGAAACCAAGCTTAACGCCGTGCTTTTTCACGAACTTATCTTGATATTCTTTACGAAGATCCATGACATGCCCCATATCAACTTCGTTAAAAGTTGTAAGCATAGCCGCTGTATCTTGCGCTTCTTTCAAACGAGATGCGATCACGCGGCGAAGTTTTGTCATTTTCACGCGCTCTTCACGAGGACCAGTTTCACGCGGAGCAGATGGCGCAGGTGCAGCCTTCTTCGCTGCTGGTGCCGCTGCAGAAGGTGCCGCCGCTGGTGCAGAACCTTTATTCGCATCGATAAAGGCTTGAACATCTTCTTTGCTCATACGATCACCAGTTACTGGCACGTTAGAAGCATCTAAATTATTATCGGCCAGCATCTTACGCACTGCTGGAGATGTCTTCACATCCTCATTTGGCTCAGCCGCGGCCGCTGGTGCAGCTGCAGGCGCTTCAGGTGCTTTTTCTTCAGCAGCCGGCGCTTCTTCTTTAGCAGACGCAGGCGCTGCAGTTGCTTCGCCACCTTCTGAAAGCTCACCAAGAATAGCATCAACTTCAACTGTCTCGCCTTCCCCAACAATAATCTTAGCAATCACGCCATCTGCCGGCGCATTTACTTCTAAAGTCACTTTATCTGTTTCAAGCTCAACGATAGGCTCATCCATTTTAACAGCTTCGCCTTCTTTTTTAAGCCATTGCGCAACTGTCGCTTCAGATACAGACTCACCAAGGGTAGGAACAACAATATCAGTCATAATTATGCTCTTTAAATCTCTTTTCTTTGGTTTAAATTTCAGCCTTCGCTTTAATAAGGGCTATAAAAAATATACAAATAGCCTCTTCAATTCATAAAGCAAATTGACTGTATCAGTTTCTACGCCTGCAAACCAGTAAAGGCAAGACTTGATTCAACAAAAATACATTAAAAATGCTGCCAACCAGCTTTGTCTATGGCGATAGCTTGCCCTTGCCCGTCTACAACAGTAATCCCGCTGCCCTTTTCAAAACACCCAATCACTTGTGGATGAATGCCATGCAGCGCAGCATCGCTCATAAAATCGTCCAATTTCTCTGGCGCAATCGCCATCGCCAGCTCATAATCATCACCACCAGCCATAAGATCAAGCGCAGAGTAACGCCCCACATCAATCTGTGCCTGAGCCGCATCTGAGAATTCCACAGCGTCCAAATCAATCCTACAAGCCAGACCACTGGCCTTGGCAATATGCCCCGCATCGGCAATCAAGCCATCAGAGATATCAGCCGCCGCATGCACATTGGCTCTTAAAGTCTCAGCCAAAGCAACTCTGGGGGTCGGCTTACGATAGCATTCAAGCAAATAAGCCTCATCCGCGCTCACAACATCATCACGCAAAATATCCAAACCAATGAGCGCATTCCCGACAGAGCCACTCAAAACAAGGACATCGCCGTCTTTAGCACCGCCGCGCTTAACGGCTTCACCTTTTGGCACTAACCCCATCGCTGTAATAGAAATGCTAATCCCTGATTTCGTTGAAGTTGTATCACCACCTAAAAGCTTCACATCAAACAAAGCCTGATCCTCGCTCAAAGCCTTAGAAAATGCAGCCAACCAACTTTCATCACACACGCTGCTCAATGCCAAACCGAGCTGATAACATAGCGGTTTAGCCCCCATCGAGGCCAAATCCGACAAATTCACTCTTAAAGCTTTATGAGCAATATAGTGCGGCGCTTCACCGAAGGGGAAATGCACCCCCTCATTCAGCACATCACTTGAAACCGCCAGCTCAAAGCCTTCCGGCACTGCTAAAACAGCCCCATCATCTTTAAGCCCGTCCATGGATAACGGCGCGAAATATCGCTCTATTAAATCAAATTCATTCATTACCAAAGGACTATATGTGAAGCCGCAGCTTATGTCATGCTTCTTGTAAGAGAATTGAAAATAGGATAAAATACCCAAACATTAGGGGCTTTTTGTCTTTATCAAAAACAACACCCCCACCCCACCCCCGTTTTTACGACGAGCAATAAGACGAAGCTGGATAGCAGTGCAAAAACAATACCTTAACGGAAACCCCACCTAAGAGCCAGGCAAGTAAGATAAGAAAAGTGTAAGCGCATCTATAATGCGTGCACATTTTCAAAGGCGCAGCTTAACAACGCTCATCATGTAGATTTTCAAGAAAAAGAGGTGATGTTGTGGTTGACTGGCCCATGCCCAGCCCCTACCTCCAACATATCAGCTGCTCGCAAAGCTTCGGTAAGATAATCCTTAGCGGCGGCAACGGCATGGGCTAGCTCAAGCCCTTTAGCTAAATTCGCCGCAATCGCGCTAGAGAGCGTGCAACCTGTGCCATGCGTATTTTCCGTCTCAATACGCTCAGCACTATAACTTTTAACGCCGCCCTTATAAGCGAGATAATCAGTGCAATGATCGCCCTTTAGGTGCCCCCCCTTTAATAAGGCAGCCTCAACACCTAAGTCCAGCAATTTTTCCGCCGCGAATTCCATATCCAAAACCGCCGCACGCATAAGCTTTTCGGCCTCAGGGATATTCGGTGTAATCACGCTCGCGAGCGGAAATAAACGCTTTTTCATCGCGGATAGCGCATCCATATCGATAAGCATATCGCCACTACTGGCGATCATCACTGGATCAAGAACAACATGCTTAGGAGAATAGCGCTCCAAGCAATCAGCAACAGCTTCGATAATCTCAGCACTCGAGAGCATACCAATCTTTACCGCTGAAACTTCGATATCGTCAAAAACAGCCTCGATCTGATCACGCACAAAGCGCTCAGGGCTATTCACAACACTGCGAACACCTTGTGTATTTTGCGCGGTCAGCGCAGTGATTGCGGCCATACCATAAACGCCATGCGCCGCGAATGTTTTAAGATCAGCTTGTATGCCTGCCCCGCCGGAAGGATCAGAGCCTGCAATAGAAAGTACATTTGGAATTGAAGAGCCACTCATCAGCCATAAAGCTCCGCAAAAGCGCGTGCAGCCTCCTCAGGAGACGCCGCTTCACTCACGCTGCGCATCATCGCAACGCCGTTTGCCCCAGCGTCAATAACAGCTTTAGCATTTTCAGGCGTAATACCGCCAATCCCCACCACTGGCACAGGTGAGAGCTTCACAAGCTCTGCAAATTTCTCAGCACCTAAAACAGGCTTACCCTTATCAGTCTTGGTCGGGTAAAATGGCCCCGTGCCCACATAATCGATAACAGCAGGATCGACCGCCGCTAAATGCTCAGCCGTAAAAGCTGTTTGGCCGATAATCGCATCCTCACCAAGCTTAGCGCGCGCCTCTACAGGGGAAGAGTCCCCCTGACCCAAATGAACCCCAGATGCACCAACAGCAAATGCCACATCCACATAGTCATTAATCAATAACGGCACACCTGTATCGCTCAACCACTCTTGCAGCATCGCCGCCTCTGCCAACACATCATTAAGCGGGTCAAGCTTATTACGATACTGAACCATAGTTGCACCACCCTTGATTGCCATCATGGTGACATCAACAATATCCCGCCCCCCACATAATGTCGGGTCAGCGATGAAATAAACAGAGAGATCGAGATTTTTACAGTTCATTCTCACCCCAAATTTGAGATCACTTCAAAATATTTTGGCGCGATGCCGCATAACGCCTTTATGCGATTTTTCTGCTGGGCTAGACACAGGGCGCGCAGCGAGGCGAAGCACGTCAGCGCCCCCTAGCAACCCCAGAGGAAAAAAAGTGTATAATTAAACGCTTAGCGCTTCATCAACCAGCTTCGCTTGTTCATCTTTATGGCGGCTCATTAGACCTGTCGCAGGTGCTGCGGCTTCTTCACGGCCAACATAAACAGGGCGTTTTGCCTTAATATCGACCTCAGCCAAGACCTTCTCAATACGGCGATCAACAAAGTGCCAGTAACCCTGATTTTCAGGCTCTTCCTGACACCAAACAACATCAGCATTCTTATAAGGTGCAAGCTCAATCGCAAGTGCTTTATCCGCAAATGGGTAAAGCTGCTCAAGACGTAAGATCACAACATCATTAATACCGCGATCACGGCGCTCTTGAAGCAGATCGTAATAAACCTTACCTGTACAAAGAACAACACACTTCACCTGATCTGCTGGCGCCAATGAATCACGATCATCATCCCAAAGCACGCGGTGGAACGTACTACCCTCCGTAAAGTCCTCAGTCTTAGACACTGCCAATTTATGACGTAGCAATGATTTAGGCGTAAACACAATCAAAGGCTTACGGAAGTCACGATGCATCTGACGTCTCAAAGCATGGAAGATATTTGCTGGCGTTGTACAATTTACAACCTGCCAGTTATCTTCAGCCGCCATCTGCAAGAAACGCTCAGGACGTGCAGATGAGTGCTCTGGCCCCTGCCCCTCATAACCATGCGGCAGAAGAACAGTCAGACCACTCATACGCAGCCATTTTGATTCACCAGATGAGATAAACTGGTCAAACATAACCTGCGCGCCATTAGCAAAGTCACCAAATTGCGCTTCCCAAATAACAAGCGTTTTCGGATCAGCCAACGAATAACCATACTCAAAACCAAGCACAGCCATCTCAGATAGCGGGCTGTCATGCGCTTCGAATAAAGGCTGATCAGGCGCAAGGTTCTTCAAAGGATAATATTGAGAGTTATCTTCTTGATCATACCAGATTGCATGACGGTGTGAGAATGTACCACGGCCAACATCTTGCCCTGACAAACGCACAGAATAACCTTCTTTAAGCAACGAACCGAAAGCCAAAGCCTCGCCCATCGCCCAATCATACCCCTCACCGCTTTCAAGCATCTGCTTTTTAGCATCCAAGATACGGCTTAGTTTTCTATTAATATTAAATCCTTCTGGAATATAGGTCAGAACTTTACCAAGCTCATCAACCATATCCTTGGAAATATCTGTCTTTCCGCGACGATCATCCCCATGCGCAACTTTAAGACCATCCCAAGCGCCGCCAAGGAAATCAGCCGCATTTGGTTTAAAGGTTTTTGTTGCTTCAAAGGCATCTTCAAGCTCAGAATATACTGCATCCATATAGCCATTACCTTCATCTTCAGAGATAAGCCCCTCAGAGATAAGCTGCTTCATATATTTGATACGCGTAGAATCTTGCTTCGCAATCTGCTTATACATCAATGGCTGTGTGAATGCAGGCTCATCACCTTCATTGTGGCCATAACGACGATAACAATACATATCGATCACAACATCACGGCCAAACTCCTGACGGAATTCAGTCGCAATACGCGCAACATGCACAACAGCTTCAGGATCATCACCATTCACATGGAAGATCGGCGCTGATAACATCTTTGCGACATCAGTTGAATAAGGACCAGAACGTGAGAATTTCGGCATAGTCGTAAAGCCGATCTGGTTGTTAATCACAATATGGATTGTACCGCCTACGCGATAGCCAGGAAGCTCAGAAATCATCAATGTTTCAGCCGTAATCCCCTGACCGGCAAACGCTGCATCACCATGAAGAACAAGCGGCATAACAGCCGTATCTTGCGCGCCGCCACGCTGCATTTGCTTCGCACGCACTTTACCGATCACAACCGGGTTCACAAACTCAAGGTGAGATGGGTTCGCCGTCAAAGACAAGTGAACATTATTACCATCAAAATCACGGTCACTTGATGTACCAAGGTGGTATTTCACGTCAGCAGAGCCAAGCACATCATCAGGAATAGAGGACTGACCTTGGAACTCAGCAAAGATCGTTGTAAATGGTTTACCCATAACGTTTGCCAGCACGTTCAAACGTCCGCGGTGCGCCATACCAATAACCATTTCCTTAAGGCCAAGCTGACCACCACGTTTAGTGATTTGCTCAATCAAAGGAATAAGAGCTTCACCACCATCAACACCAAAGCGCTTTGTACCAGGGTATTTCTTGTGCAAGAACTGCTCAAACCCTTCAGCAGCGGTAATGCGCTTCAAAATCGCTTTCTTACCTTCAGGTGTAAAATCTGTCTTGTTGCGTGGCTGCTCAATACGCTCTTGAACCCACTTCTTTTCTTCAGGGTCAGACAAATGCGTAAATTCCACACCAATCGTACCGCAATAGATTTGCTTCAAAGCCGCTATGATCTGATTACAGCTCGCGCTCTCCATACCTAAAACACCATTTAGATAGATAGGACGCCCCATATCTGCAGGGGTAAAGCCGTAATGCGCTGGATCCAGCTCAGGGAAGAGGCCTTTTTCTTTCATGCCTAACGGATCAAGATCAGCCATACGGTGACCGCGAGAGCGATAAGCACGAATAAGCATCAAAGCACGCACAGAATCTTCCGCCGCTTGCTTGACTTGCGCTTCTCCGATAATAGTACCGCCATTAGCAGCAGGCGCATCAACCTGATCATGCGCACCAACATCACCATCAGAAGGGTCTGTGCCAAATCCATGTGAAGTTCTGCGATTTTCTTCAGGCGTCCAACTCGCGCCAGATAGCTCAACCAACAAAGCTGCTTCATCATCCGCTAGATCGTTAAAAAACGCGCGCCAGCTCTCATCAACATGTGATGGGTTCTTCCTATATTGCATATAAAGATGCGCGATATATTCGCCGCTTGGCCCTGATATAGCAGATAGATCCAGTGCTGTTTCACTCATAATTTTACCCTTCACATATGTGTCGTCTAATATTTGGTATAATGGACTTAATCCTATCAAACACGAAAATCAAGCCCATAGTGTACTGTAAAGCTTTAAGCTTGTTTATTACTCATACTCACGCATTAATGTTTTCAGCTGAGAGATATTCTGGCTCTCAACCGAGCTAACATTCATAGGGTGATCCGCATCTTCTGCGCCCTTACCTAAAAATGTCGCCGTTATCTTGCCAAGCAAAGCCCCAAAAGCACTGCCCTCTTCCGGCTCTTCCTCATCATATTGGATAAACTCGCCATGTGCTTGCGCAACAGTGACAGCCACCTCATAAAGTGCAGCCTTATATTTCTTCAAATCATCTTTAGGCGCCTTATTCTTCATAAGAGCTAAAGCTTTACCGATCTCATCACGCGGATCATAAACATCATCTGCCCATTCGTCCCACACATCTTTTTGAGAGAGCGTAAAACGAGCAATATCATCCACTAAACCAGGGCCATCATATTTCTTTGCAACAGCACGAAGGCATGCGCCCAAAGCTCGCATCTCGCGAATATCATCTTCTTCACCCTCTAGATCTTCCGCGTAAGAAATCCAAACACCAGTTTTATACAGCGCAGAGGCCAGCAACAGCTTTTCTTCTTCTAAAAATATATCAAATTCACTCACCTTATAAGCCCCACTTATATCGCGTAGTTAATATTGAGAGCCTTCGCCAGCCACTCAAGCGCGATACGCTCAGCAGGAGAAATATTTAAGAACTCTTCAAATGTCTTGTAATGCACACCACGTTTCTTCGCAGCAGATTCCAACTTTCGATACTCCATCTTAAGCTTCATCTGCGCGATAAAAGAATGATCCTCTAATTCACGAAAAGCCAGAGCCACAGCCTCTCCAACTTCCATTATATGCTGTTTGAAAGCGTTAACTTCTTTCTCATCAACCGCTTGCGTTAAAATATAAATCGCACGCTTACAATCCTCAGGCACATCACCCACATTTTCACGCCATTTGGGCCACTGCTCCTGCGCGCGCACAGTATGGCTGATGATCACCTGCACAGTTTCACAAACAAAAATTTCGCCCGCATAGCCGTTTAGGATATTTGATAGAGCCTGCAATTCCTCTTCATCTGAATCATCCCCGCCTGATGTATCACTTTGTGAAATCCAATACCCCACACGATAAGGCAAGCTGATAAGCATTTCGCGATCTTCTGGCGATAAATTATGTAAGAAACTCATAAAAACCCATACCCTTTTAAAAATCCAACCTGATTATCATACAATGAAATCACCCTCGCTTCAAACGCCCAGCACTAAAAACCAGCAACAAAAAAAGAGCGCTTTAACAAGCGCCCTTTCAAATTCTTATAATATGCTAACAGCTCTAAATTAAGCAGCCATAGCTTTAAGCATTGCATCACCAAGACCCGCTGGGCTTTCTGATACAACAAAACCAGCATCGCTCATCGCTTTCATCTTAGCTGGCGCAGTATCATCAGCACCAGAGATCAACGCACCAGCATGGCCCATACGCTTACCTGGAGGCGCTGTAGCACCAGCAATAAAGCCAGCAATCGGCTTCTTGTTAGACAAACCTTTATAATATTCCGCAGCTTCAATCTCTGCAGTACCACCGATCTCACCGATCATAAGGATACCTTCTGTCTCTGGGTCTTCCATGAACAACTCGATACAATCGATAAAGTTTGTACCATTCACTGGGTCACCACCAATACCGATACATGTTGATTGACCAAGACCAACTGCGCCAGTCTGTGCAACAGCTTCATATGTCAATGTACCAGAACGTGAAACAATACCGATCTTACCGCGCTTATGGATGTGACCTGGCATAATACCAATCTTACATTCATCAGGTGTAATGATACCTGGACAGTTAGGACCGATAAGGCGTGTTTTAGAGCCCTGAAGCGCTGCTTTAACCTTAACCATATCCAAAACTGGAATACCTTCAGTAATACAAATCGCAAGCTCAACCTCAGCTTCAATAGCTTCAATAATAGCTGCTGCTGCAAATGGAGGCGGAACATAAATCACAGACGCATTACAGTCTGTCGCATCTTTAGCTTCCTTAACAGTGTTAAACACAGGCAGACCTAAATGCTCTTGACCACCTTTCTTAGGCGTAACACCACCAACCATATTTGTACCATAGGCAATTGCCTGCTCAGAGTGGAACGTACCTTGCGCACCTGTAAAACCCTGACAAATAACTTTTGTATCCTTACCAACCAAAACGGCCATTTCAATCTTTCTCCATATTAAGATTCGAATTCGTGGGCTCATTTAACGCCCTGCAGGATTCAAAATCAACCTATGAATACCGAAAAAAGCACTGAAATTAAAAAAAACTTCACTTTTAACGCTCATAATAACGTTGAAAGAAAAAAGCATTGAAAATGAGCACACCTAAAGACCCAGTTTCGTCCCCCTTGGAATACCAAATCAAAGCGCTTTGGGATAAGGCTGCTGACAATAAACTTGAAACGGGCATTCCGTATAAATATGGCGACAACCTCCCCACCGTACCAGCACACTTAAGAGCGCAAATTGAAGCTCACTGCATAGAAACAGGCATCCCTTATATCGCCGCAGTGAGCCTTATAGCAAGTGAAAGCGGTTTTAACGCTAAAGCCATAAGCCCCACAAAGGCAGCAGGGCTAGCACAAGCAAACTCAAACACTTTATTTGAAACCCTATACAAACTCGCCCAAGACGGACTTTTAACAGAAGATCACAACGCTCTCATTTTAGATAATATAGAAAAATACAACTCCGCAGAACCAGGAAGGCCTTATTGGTGGAGCTACCGCATCAAAGATGACGGCGATGAAAAAGCCATCAGAGCCTTAGCACACGATGAAGATATCGGCCTCAAAGTCGCTTTCCACCATATGGAGTTCAGCATTAAAGAAGGCACACGCATATACAGAAACAATATCATAGGTCGAACAGATTGGATGGGCGAAAACGAAAAAACAATTATCAAAGCTCTGCAAGAGCGCTCAGCAAGCTCACCCACTAACCCGACCTTGGAGCAAGCGGAAAAACACAATTCTGTTGTCACAAACGGCTTTAACCGTATAGCAGAGCTAAACACACGCATTGATGCCATTAAAGATGAGCTTCACCGCACATTCACAGTTGCTGATTTAAAAGTTTTTTATGTGTGTGGATCACAAGGCGGCGCAGGGCTCCTTGAAGCTCTAGCGGACCCAGTTAAGCGCGCACAAAGACATCGTGCAGCAGATTACGTCCCGAGAAATATCGTAGAGAGTAACGAAGCTCTTTTTTACAAAGATTACCCCGAAAACAAAACATTTTTCGATGTCAGTGAGTTTTACGAAAACATCATTAACAAAGTTGGAACCACCCCACTACCTGAGCATCTTATCACACGTATTAAACCAGAAACACCAGAACCCCCGCCCCTTCTACTCGACCCTAACAAGCCTTAGAAAAGCAAACCAATATAAGTGCAAAAGAACCTTAGAAGCACCTCAAACGCCTCAAACCGGCTCACACGATATACAACAGCAACCATAGCCACATAGAAAAAGCCCCACTCCAATATTAAGCAGGGCTTTCAAATTCTTTAATGTAAAACGGCTAAATTATGCAGCCAAAGCTTCACGAGTTGCTTGAACAACTTTCGTCGCAGCATCTTCTAGATCATCCGCTGCAATAATTGGCAGACCAGAATTCGCCATAAGCTCTTTACCTTTTTCAACATTTGTTCCTTCAAGACGAACAACCAAAGGCACGCTTAAATTCACTTCTTTAGCAGCCGCAATCACACCTTCTGCAATCACATCACATTTCATGATACCACCAAAGATATTAACCAAGATCCCTTTAACATTCTCATCAGAAAGAATGATTTTAAAGGCTGTTGTCACGCGTGCTGCTGTTGCACCACCACCAACATCCAAGAAGTTAGCAGGCTCGCCGCCTTTAAGCTTAATGATATCCATTGTAGACATCGCCAAACCTGCGCCATTAACCATACAACCAATGTTACCGTCTAGACGAACATAAGAAAGCTCATTATCAGCCGCGATCTTTTCATTTTCATCTTCTTCAGTTTCATCACGAAGCGCCGCTACATCCGCATGACGATAAAGCGCATTAGGATCGAAATTGATCTTAGCATCAAGCGCCATCACATCATCACCAACTGTAATCAGTGGGTTGATCTCCACGATAGAAGCATCAAGCTCGATATACATTTTGTATAGATTTTTGAAGAATGGGATCGCTTTTTCTGTCTTCGCTGCATCGAACTTCAAGCCAGCCGCAACAGCCTTAGCATCTTCATCAGTCATACCAGCAACTGGATCAATCGCAACACGAACAATCGCATCTGGATTTTCATGAGCAACTTCCTCAATCTCCATACCACCTTCTGTAGACACCATGAATGTCACTTTTGATGTACCGCGATCAAGAACAACTGAACAGTAATATTCTTTATCGATATCCACGCCATCAGTAACATAAAGGCGCTGAACTTCTTTACCCTCTGGGCCAGTCTGCTTAGTCACAAGCACTTTACCCATCATCGCCTCAGCGGCATCTTTAACTTCATCAATTGTCTTACAAAGACGAACGCCACCCTTACCTGATGGATTATCAGTAAAGTGACCCGCGCCACGTCCACCTGCATGGATTTGCGCTTTAACAACATAAAGAGGAATATCGCCGAGGTCTTTAGCCGCTTGCACAGCCTCACCAACGCTCATAGCTGGAATGCCTTTAGGCACAGCCACGCCATATTTCTCTAGTAATTCTTTTGCCTGATATTCATGAATATTCATCTGGTATGCTCTCCATTTCCGATGGAATCAATATAAAAACTCTTCACGATACTTACCCCCCTGCAAAGACGATTGCAACCCCGTATTTGGGATAAACACACGGAAATATATACAATGCCAATTATTATTAACATAAACTTAACCATTTCTTAAACCTTAGCCGTCATAATTCACGATAAGCACCCCCACAAGAGGTGTAAACGCACATATTAAACAAGAATAATAAACGCTAAAAATAGCGGATACTGAGGAGTAAGACAGAAGAATGGCACCCCCAAACAGCACAATAGACAGCATCGCTTTCGCAGAGCAGCTCATCGCTGAAGGGGTTATCTCACGCGCTACATTTGATCGCCTAGCAAATGAAGAAAGCGAAAAATTAAAAAATGCAGCCGATCTTTTTAGCGGCGCGTCAGACAATAGAGAACGCGCCTTCATACTCTATAACGAAGCTTTAGCCGGAATCGGCCACACAAACAGTGCATTTTCTCAAGATAGCAAAGAGCAAAAGAAACAGAAAAAAGAAAAAGAGCAAAAAGAGCAAGCCGCAAAAGTGCTTCTCGACATCATAGAAACAACAAGGCAAACGCAAGAGATCATCAACAAGGCAATCGCACGCCACCAAGCGAGCATTAAGCAAATTGAAATTATACAAAAGCAAATCCAAGATGAAAAACAGCTCTTCTGCGATGAGTTAGAAAAGAAAGAAAAAAACGGAGACATAACCGCCCCAGAGCGTCAAGAAATAGAAGAAGAGCTAGATCAAAAAATTGAAGAAGCCGATCTCTACCTTCAAAAAGCAACGGAACTAGAACAGCAAAATATTTCCATGCAAAATGAAATCTTCAGCAAGATGGATAACCTCCCTGTCGAAGTTCAAAAGCTTTTCAATGAATCAATGGAAATTGGAACGCAGTTGGTCACAATACCTTTACAAATTGAAGGTGTGACGCAACAGCATCATGTCGTACATCAAAACGAAGACGGCCAATTTTTCATTACGCACCCCGAAACAGGCCAGGCAATCTTCATCAAAGATGAAGCAGCGCAAGCAGCTATAAAAGCTTCACCAGATGGCAAACTTGGCAATAAAGCCCCTAAACTTGCAGAGAAATTTAACCAGAACTATCTAGACGCAATAAGCAAAGGTCGAAAGCTAGGCTATGGTGAGAACATTAAAGAAATAGCACAACTCATCACCAATATTCGTCAAAACGATATTGCTATTAAAATCCATAAAGATCAGGCCGAAAAATTCAAAAAGACATTGCAGGATTTAAGAGCAGAAATAAAAGACTTAACCCCAGAAGAAATTAAAGAAAAAATCAAGAATTCTGGCCATGAACTTAAAGCGCTAGAAGATAGTATCAAAGAGACAGCCAAGACACTCAGCAAAAGCACCGACAAGCTAGAGCAAAGAACAGGTAAACTTGATGATCTTTTGAAAGAGCTTAAAAAGGCGCAACAAGCACAAGAAAACATCAAAGATGTCCATGCAGTGACAAGTAAATTTATCGGCGAATTTGAAAACCGCCATGACCAATTAGAAGATAAATATCTTGGAAAAATGCTGACATGGGCAAGTGCTATCATACCCGTCAATGAGACAACATCTTGGCTATACGCTTCCACATTCTCAAATAGTGAACTTGCACAAGCCTGGAAAAACCCGATCAGCCATAACGGTCAAGGTGTTTACCAAGATAATGAGACAGCTGAGCTATACACCTATACGGAAGAAGGCGGAAGAAAATACATCAAAGATCCTGAAGTTCTTACCGAACTTTATAAGCAAGCCTATCAAGATAAAAAATTCTTCGTTAATGAAACACCGCAAATGAATGATGACGAAGTACGTGATCCAAATAATACATATGCAATGACGAGCGAAGCGATGCTTGATCGTAAAAAAGCACTAGAGACAACAACGAAAACAACTGTTGAAGCAAGCGAAGAAAACTACCAAAAAATCAAGCAGCGTTATCAAGAAGAAAAAGAGCGCGCACAAGCGCAGCAAAATACTACACCTCCGCTTAAAAACGACTTCACAGCTTCAGCCGTGCCGCAAGCGGATAAAAAGCCTGATAGTGAATATATCAACGCCTTTAATACACTTGTCACAGCCAAGCCAGACGCACAAACACCCGCCTCTCAGCCAGAGAATAATACGCCTTCAAAAACACACCATTTTGAAGAACAGCGCATCATATAAATTAAGAGTTTCTTAAAAAAATATTAACCTTTTATCTATATATTCAGGGCATGAACTGCATAAGGCTTTTTTGAAAGTTTTTTGCACTCAATACTAAGGATAAAACTAAGGGTATTTTTTTAAGTGAAAGACAGAAAAGACATTGGGGGTTTTGATTTTGAAGCGTATGAAAATAACGCTCAAAATAATGTCTCACTTTTCAGAGATAATATCCCTACTGACCTTCTCAATAATGCAAAAGATTTTGCTCTCGATAAAAACCCTGCTTTGGCCCAATATTTAGGCACTCTAAGTGTTGAAGATCGTGTAGCGGCTATAAAAAAATCAGTCGAATTTATGCAGCAAACTTTGCTTAAAAATAATCAGGAAAACACACCCCAAAAAAGCTCTAAATTATCGCAGCAATTTAAAAGCGCAGACCCACTAAAAGACAGCACAATAGATGACACTTTATTACTCGCTTTGCTGCACCAACATCAAAGCGTTTTGAACGATCAAAATAACGAAAACGGAGAGGATCTAGACAGCATAGATTTCCAACGCAATTTCAAATATGAAGAGCTTCAAGAAATCTTAGCAAGCTACCTTTCCGATCACTATATTCAAAAAGGAATATCTCCTATTTCTTTAAGTGATATTGAAGCAGATTATGGCCATGAGTTAAGCGACTATGAATTTAAAATTGTAAAACAGCAGCTCGAATTAAATGGCATAGAACTGGGTGATGATTTTGAACTAAAAGCAAAAGAAATAGAGCTCAAAAACAACCCTGAAGCTGTTGCAAAAATCGAAGATCCAAAACCGGAAGATTTAAATTACAAACCACCGCAGCAAACACCAAACACAAGCTTTATAGGCTAAAAAAGAACAGAAAAAACGCATTAAAAACGTAGGAATAAATAAAAAATGGCTGAAGCCGAAACAACAACACCAGCAGAAGAAAACATAAGCCCACCAACAGGTAGCGGCTTAAGTGCAACTGTAAATGCTGCAGCAAAAGGTGATGAAAAGCCGGCAGAAACGACTGCACAAACTCCTCCTAAAGACACACCTGTAGAAACACCTGTAGAAACAGCAGAACAAGCTGAAAAAAGAAGAACAAGCGAAAAATTTAAAGCCGCTGCTGAAGCAAAAAGACAGGAAGAACTCAAACTTATCAATCAGAAAAAAAACGGTGGTCACGCGTATTTTTACGATGATAATGGCAACCGCGTTATCACCGGAGAAGAGCAATATGGCGATATAGGCGACGTCCTCAATAGCTTCGTTCAAATGCTCTTTCAAATCTTCTCACAAGAAGGACGCGAATATCTCGCCATGATCTCTTATAACGAGAATTTAGACACTTATGTAGATGAGGTGGAAAGAGCGAGCCGTGCAGCAGATCAAGCCAATGTGAACGCTAACGATCCTAACAGTAAAACACCAATAAACATCCTCACACCAGAATCGCATTTAACAATAAGTGAAACTCAAAACGCGCTTCAAGCACTCTCACGCTTGGAAAATCTTATCATGGCTAATGAGTCTAGCGGTGATGCCAATGTGATTTATGATTACAGAAGCCAGCTCCCAGCATTCGCGGGTAAAAACTATAACGGCCTTCAACCGGGCGACACCACTGCAGGAGGTCTGGTAGTGCCTGACATCACAACGCTGTCTGTAGGCGAAGTTATTGAATGGCAGAAAAAATACATCCGAGAACAAAGAGATTATCATGATCGTGATTTCCCGGACGGCATCCCTATTTCGCTTGCAGCAGATAAGAGTGAAGAAAATAAACAGCGTTTAAACTCAGCTTCTGATCGCGCCCAAGGAATTTACCGCTCAAGTGCTGTGGGGCGATATCAGTTTACCTACAGCCGCTTAGAACAACTGGGTATCGATGAGAATATGAAGTTTGATGAAAACGGCCAGCGCTTGATAGCGCGCGCCAGCATGTGGGATCTCATCAAGCATGAATCAAGCAAAGAGCAATATAAAAACGCCAGTGCCGAAGAAATATCCGAAGGGGTCACAAAGCGCCTCATGACCGAATGGGAAGGCCTAAAGAATGTAGATCCAAATGCTCTACAAAAAATAACAGCAGACCTTCTTAGAAACGCAAGCCAAGTCGATGAGCTAAAGATTGCCCACAATCAAAGCACAGGCGGCAACACGCCGAGCGTATAGCCTCTTGCATCATGACTAATAAAAAAGGCGTAAAGCACTCGCCCTACGCCTCTTATAAATAGCTTTAGATAAACGAATTATTTCGCAAACAAGCTTTCAACTGCTGCGCGCTCTTCACGAAGCTCAGCATCTGTTGCATCCATTTTCGCGCGTGAGAACTCATTCACATCCAAACCTTGAACGATTTCATATTTACCGTCCTTACATGTACATGGATAGCCGTAAATCACGCCTTCTTCTATGCCATATGAGCCATCTGATGGCACAGCCATAGACACCCAGTCACCTGCCTCAGTACCAAGCGCCCAATCACGCATATGATCAATCGCAGCAGAGGCTGCTGAAGCTGCAGAAGACGCGCCACGCGCCTTAATAATCGCCGCACCACGCTGCTGAACAAGAGGAATAAACTCACCCTCATACCAAGATTGCTCGACCTTGCTCATAGCCTCAGAGCCGCCAACTTGTGCATGATAAAGATCAGGATATTGTGTTGAAGAGTGGTTACCCCAGATTGTCATCTTAGTCACTTCTGTTGAATCCACGCCTGTTTTCTCAGCCAACTGAGAGATCGCACGGTTATGATCAAGACGCACCATCGCTGTAAAACATGATGGATCAAGATCAGGGGCATTTTGCTGCGCAATCAAAGCATTTGTATTCGCTGGGTTACCAACAACCAAAACCTTAACATCACGGCTTGCATGATCATTCAACGCCTTACCTTGTGGGCCAAAGATACCGCCATTAGCCGTTAGAAGGTCAGCACGCTCCATGCCATCTTTACGCGGCATTGAACCAACAAGAAGAGCATAATCAGCATCTTTAAACGCCACGCTCAAATCATCTGTAGCAACGATGCCTTTAAGCAAAGGAAACGCACAGTCATTAAGCTCCATCACAACGCCATTCAAAGCGCCTAGAGCAGGTGTAATTTCTAGCAAATGCAAGATAATAGGCTGATCCGGCCCTAACATAGCGCCTGAAGCAATGCGGAATAACAAAGCATAGCCAATCTGGCCTGCGGCACCTGTGACAACAACGCGTACTGGATCTTTCATAATGAAACCTTTCGATAGTGAAAAAAGAATAAGTAAAAAACTGCCCTAAAGGCTACACCCTTTGCTACGTCCCCGCAAGAGTCAAACATGCACTTATATTGCATAGAGCCTATGCCAGCTCCAAAAACTCAATCTGCCAGCGCAACTCTTCCTCAGTTAAAGGATAATCAGTTCCGCCACGCGGATAAAGCAGCTCTTTTGGTGGCACGTAACCCATCTCCTTTTGAAGCTGCAACGCCATGCGCATAGAAAGCCCTGCCCTATAGCTCAAAGCCACAATCGGCTTAGCCGCTTTCATCTCGAATATGGACTCAACCTTCTCTAAAGAACTACTCGTTAGCTGCGCCAAGGCTAGAGACACGAACTCTTTATCACGCATCGCCAAAGCATCTGACACAGCCTCCTCCGTTAAAGCACCATCCTTTACTAAGCGCTCTAGCTTTTTCATGGCTGGCTCAGCCTCCAGCTCATCGGCAAAATCAACGCGCCTGCGGAAAATAGAAGCAATCTCTTCTGTCATCACCTCATCAAAATCACCGCGTTTAACCAGCAAATCTCGTACAGAGGCATCAACAAATTCTGCCATTTCACGCGCCACAGAAAGCGGCAAAGATTTTCGCACAGCCATCGGCTTATGCCATTCAGGCATGCT